>CAJYBQ010000175.1 GCA_913064755.1 uncultured Alphaproteobacteria bacterium | reverse complement strand
CACCGGCCGGGCGTGTGGAGACGGATGGCGTGGGTGGGAATGGGCGGGGTCATGCCGCGGCGGGGCGAGGAGATGCGGCGGTTCGTGGGGTGGGTCGCGGGGTCTTACCTGCGTCAGCCGGGTGTCGTGCGGTCGCTGGGGCTGCGGCGATGCGGCCTGCGGCGCCCGCCGCGCCCGGTGATCGTGCACCGTCCGACGGGGGTGGAGGTGGCGCGCATGACCCCGGCCCGCAACCGGGTCATGGAACTGGCCGCTGAGGGGCCGCCGCGCACCGCCAGGGACCTGGCGGAGATCGCCGGTGTCGGCGTCTCGGTCATCAAGGGGCTGGTCGGGCTTGGCGCGCTGGAGGCGTTCGCCCGTGGCGAGGATCATGCACGCACGCCCCCGGACCCGGATTTCGCCACGCCGCGGCTGGAGCCGGACCAGAAACGCGCCGCCGATGCGCTGCGGTCTTCCGTCGGTGGCGGGTTCTCGGTCACCCTGCTGGAAGGGGTCACCGGCGCCGGCAAGACCGAGGTGTTCTGCGAGGCGGTGGCGGAGGCCCTGCGCCAGGGCCTGCAGGTGCTGGTCCTGCTGCCGGAAATCGCCCTGACGCAGCAGATACTGGGACGCTTCACGGACCGCTTCGGTGTCGCGCCGACCGCCTGGCATTCCGGCCTGTCGGACCGGGACCGTCGCACGGCCATGCGGGATGTCGTGTCCGGGCGGGCGCGAATCATCGTCGGTGCGCGGTCCGCCCTGTTCCTGCCCTGCGCCGACCTGGGCCTGATCATCGTCGACGAGGAACACGACGGTTCCTACAAGCAGGAAGACGGTCTGCACTACCACGCGCGCGACATGGCGGTGCTGCGCGGCTCGATCGGCGAGTTCCCGGTCATCCTGTCGTCGGCGACCCCGTCACTGGAGACGCTGGCCAACGTCCGCTCCGGACGGTACGGGCACCAGCAACTGGCACGTCGCTACGGCGCGGCGGAGATGCCGGAGGTGCAGATCATCGACATGTGCATCGATCGGCCGCCGAGCGGACGCTGGATCGGTGCCCGGCTGGAAACGGCGGTGAACGAAACCCTGGCCGCGGGGGACCAGGGACTGCTGTTCCTCAACCGTCGGGGCTATGCGCCGCTGACCCTGTGCAATACCTGCGGCCACCGGATGCAGTGCCCCCATTGCACGGCCTGGCTGGTGGAGCATCGCTACCTCGGGCGGCTGCAATGCCACCACTGCGGCCACGACGTGCGTCGCCCCAGGGCATGTCCGAAGTGCGGCGATACCGACAGTCTGAAGGCCTGCGGTCCGGGTGTGGAGCGCTTGGCGGAGGAGGCGAAGGCGGTCTTTCCCGAGGCGCGGGTGGCGCTGATGACCAGTGACCTCGTGACCGGTCCGGCCGCGGCGGCGGAGATCATCGGGGCGATGGCCCGGCGGGAGATCGACCTGCTGATCGGCACCCAGATCGTCGCCAAGGGGCATCACTTCCCGCACCTGACACTTGTCGGTGTCATCGACGCGGACCTGGGGCTTGCCGGGGGCGACCTGCGGGCGGGGGAGCGGACCTGGCAATTGCTGCACCAGGTGTCGGGCCGCGCGGGACGGGCGGAAAGTCCCGGCCGGGCGCTGATCCAGACGCATCAGCCGGACGCGCCGGTGTTCAAGGCGCTGGCCGCGCATGATTCGGCAGGTTTCATCGCGGCGGAGATGGCCACGCGGGAGGCGGCGGGCATGCCCCCGTTCGGTCGACTGGCGGCATTGATCCTCTCCGCCCCCGAACGTCCGCAGGCGCAGGACCTGGCGACGGCGCTGGCGCGACGCATCCCGGCCACCAGGCCGGACAGCGGCATCCGTGTCCTTGGCCCGGCCCCCGCGCCCA
The DNA here is from genome assembly GCA_913064755.1 of uncultured Alphaproteobacteria bacterium. GTDB lineage: Bacteria > Pseudomonadota > Alphaproteobacteria > Minwuiales > Minwuiaceae > Minwuia. The sequence continues at coordinate 4,974 of CAJYBQ010000175.1, read as the reverse complement.
TCGCGGTGGTGCGCGGGCGGCATCGATTCAGGTCCCTGGTGGTCAGTCGCCACGGGCAACCGTTGCAGCGTTTCCTGGCGCAATGGCTGGATGGCTTCAGGCTGCCGGGGAAGGCGCGACTGGCAATCGATGTCGATCCCCAATCCTTTCTGTGAGCTTCGCCGGACACGCGGGCGATCCGAACCGCGCTCTCGCGGCCACCGGGCGGCTTTTCTTTGCGGCGTCGCGGGGCCGGAAAAAGCCCCGTAAACCCATGTTCTGCGCCCTCCCCGGCGAGATGTTGCGATTTTGGGACAGAATGCCGCAAAGATTCGTCGTTGCCGGGTTTCAAGGCAGCGTGTTAGGAACCGCGCGTTCGTTCGGCGATGGCTTCCATTGCCGGGTGCGCATGTCTGGGAACCGCGGGCCTGCGGGATTTGTACTGACCGAGGGGGCTGGTACGGCCTGACGCCCCTGAACCTTCGAGGACTGATTCTTGGCTGGCGATACGTCTGTTGCAACCGGCATAGCCGGACGATACGCAAAAGCCTTGTTCGAGATGGCGAACGAGCAGGGGGCACTTGACAATGTGCGCGACGATCTCGCGCATGTTCAGGCTCTCATGGATGAGAGTGAAGACCTGCGCAGGGTCGTCTTCTCGCCCGTTCTGGATCGGACACAGCAGGGCAAGGCGATGCTGGCGGTACTGGATGCCGCCGGGATCAGCGCGCTGGTGCGCAATTTCATCGGTGTCGTGGCGCAGAACAGGCGTCTGTTCGCGCTCTCTCCGATGATCCGAAATTACAACGACCTGCTGGCGGATTTCCGCGGTGAGGTGGTGGCCGAGGTCACTGCCGCGACGCCGCTGACCGACGCACAGCAGGACAAGATCGCGGCAACGCTGAAAAGCGCGATGGGCCGTGATATAAACATCGAAACCAGGGTTGATGAAAACCTGATCGGCGGAATGGTCGTACGTATCGGCTCCCGCATGGTGGACTTCAGTCTGGCAACGAAACTCCAGGGTCTTCGACTTGCGATGAAAGGGGTTGGATGATGGACATCCGCGCCGCCGAAATTTCCGACATTCTCAAAAATCAGATCGCCGATTTCGGCACCGAGGCTGACGTCTCCGAGGTCGGCCAGGTGCTGGCCGTTGGTGACGGTATTGCCCGCGTGTACGGGCTGGACAATGTCCAGGCCGGTGAGATGGTCGAATTCCCGAACGGGATCAAGGGCATGGCCCTGAACCTGGAAAGCGACAACGTCGGCGTCGTCATCTTCGGGTCGGATCAGCACATCAAGGAAGGCGACACCGTCAAGCGCCTCGGCACCATCGTGGACGTGCCCGTCGGGCGTGGCCTGCTGGGTCGTGTCGTCGATGGTCTCGGCAACCCGATCGATGGCAAGGGGCCGCTGGAAGACGTGGTCCGCAGCCGCGTGGAAGTGAAGGCGCCGGGCATCATCCCGCGCAAGTCGGTGCATGAGCCCATGCAGACCGGCCTGAAGGCGCTGGACGCCCTGGTCCCCGTTGGCCGTGGCCAGCGCGAGCTGATCATTGGTGACCGTCAGACCGGCAAGACCGCCGTGGCCATCGATACCTTCATCAACCAGAAGGGCATCAATGCCGGCGACGACGAATCGAAGAAGCTCTACTGCATCTACGTTGCGGTCGGGCAGAAGCGGTCCACCGTTGCGCAGGTCGTGAAGGCGCTGGAAGAGGCCGGTGCGATGGAATATTCCATCGTCGTGGCCGCGACCGCATCCGAGCCGGCCCCGCTGCAGTTCCTGGCACCCTACACCGGCTGCACCATGGGCGAGTTCTTCCGCGACAACGGCATGCATGCCGTGATCGTGTATGACGATCTCTCCAAGCAGGCCGTGGCCTATCGCCAGATGTCCCTGCTGCTTCGTCGCCCGCCGGGCCGTGAAGCCTATCCGGGTGACGTCTTCTACCTGCATAGCCGTCTGCTGGAACGCGCCGCGAAGATGGGTGACGATGCCGGTAACGGTTCCCTGACCGCGCTTCCGGTCATCGAGACCCAGGGTGGTGACGTGTCGGCCTTCATTCCGACGAACGTGATTTCCATCACCGACGGTCAGATCTTCCTGGAAACCGACCTGTTCTACCAGGGCGTGCGTCCGGCCATCAACGTCGGCCTGTCGGTCAGCCGTGTGGGTTCCGCCGCGCAGACCAAGGCGATGAAGAAGGTTTCGGGTTCGATCAAGCTGGAACTGGCGCAGTACCGCGAGATGGCGGCATTCGCGCAGTTCGGTTCGGACCTCGATGCCTCGACGCAGCGCCTGCTCAATCGTGGTGCCCGCCTGACGGAACTGCTGAAGCAGGCACAGTTCTCGCCGATGAGCGTTTCGGAACAGGTTGTTTCGATCTTCGCCGGTGTGAACGGCTTCCTCGACGGCATCGACACCGCGCGGGTGACGGACTTCGAGAAGTCGCTGTTGAGCGAGATGCATGGCAAGCACCAGGACGTGCTGGATGACATCGAGAATTCGGGTGCGCTGTCTGACGAGACGACCGAGAAGCTGAAGAGCATTCTCGGTGATTTCGCCAAGACCTTTGCCTGAGGATAACGGACCGGGTCGGAGCAGATAGCCAATGGCAAATCTCAAAGCCCTGCGCGGCCGGATCACTTCGGTCAAGTCGACGCAGAAAATCACCAAGGCCATGAACATGGTCGCCGCCGCCAAGCTGCGTCGGGCACAGGACGCCGTCGAGGCTTCCCGTCCCTACGCGGTGCGGATGGAGCGCGTGATCGGAACCCTGGCCTCCGGCATGGTCGGTCGCGACGATGGCCCGAAGCTGCTGGCCGGCACGGGCAGCGACCAGAAGCACCTGGTGATCGTGGCGACGGCGGAACGTGGCCTGTGTGGTGGTTTCAACACCAACATCGTCAAGGCGGCGCGTGCCAAGATCGTCGAGCTGCAGGCCGCCGGCAAGGACGTGCAGATCCTCTGCGTCGGTCGCAAGGGCCGTGATGCCCTGCGTCGGCAGTATGGCAGCCTGATCATCGAGACGATCGAGTTCGCGGGTGTCCGCAACATCGGCTTCGAACACGCACAGCCCGTCGCGCAGAAGGTGCTGGCCATGTACGAAGACGGGGCCTTCGACATCTGCCACCTGGTCTATTCGAAGTTCGAATCCGTGCTGGCCCAGGTGCCGACGGTGGCGCAGCTCATCCCCGCACAGGTCGCGAATGCGGATGAGGTGGAGCAGCCGGACCTGGATGGCGCGGTCTATACCTACGAACCGGATGAAGAAGACATCCTGCGCGCGCTGCTGCCGCGCAATGTCGCGATCCAGATCTTCAAGGCGATGCTGGAAAATGGTGCGTCCGAACAGGGCGCGCGCATGACCGCGATGGACAATGCAACCCGCAACGCGGGTGACATGATCGACAAGTTGACGCTGATCTACAACAGGCAGCGCCAGGCGGCGATCACCACTGAATTGATCGAGATCATCTCGGGTGCGGAAGCGCTCTAGGCGAGACGTAACGAGGCAAGGACTTCCCCTTCGGGAAATCGGGAGCGGAAAAAAATGGCTACCAATGTTGTCGGCAAGGTGACCCAGGTTATCGGCGCTGTCGTGGACGTGCAGTTCGGCGAGCATCTGCCCGCGATCCTGAACGCCCTGCATACGGAACTGAATGGCAAGCGCCTGGTGCTGGAAGTTGCCCAGCACCTGGGTGAGCGTACCGTCCGGACCATCGCGATGGACGCCACTGAAGGCATGGTGCGTGGCCAGGAAGTCACCGACACCGGCGCGCCGATCAACGTGCCGGTCGGCCCGGAGACGCTTGGGCGGATCATCAACGTCGTCGGTGAGCCGATCGACGAGCGGGGCGAGGTCGAAACCAAGCAGACCGCGCCGATCCACGCGGAGGCACCCAGCTTCGCGGACCAGGCGACGGAGACGGAAGTCCTGGTGACGGGGATCAAGGTCGTTGACCTGCTCGCGCCTTACTCCAAGGGCGGCAAGGTCGGCCTGTTCGGCGGTGCCGGCGTGGGCAAGACCGTGCTGATCATGGAACTGATCAACAACGTCGCGAAGGGCCACGGTGGTTATTCGGTCTTCGCGGGTGTTGGTGAACGTACCCGTGAGGGCAACGACCTCTATCACGAGATGATCGAGTCCGGCGTTATCGACCTGGAAGGCAACAATTCGAAGGCTGCACTGGTTTACGGCCAGATGAACGAGCCGCCGGGTGCGCGTTCGCGTGTTGCCCTGACCGGCCTGACCCTGGCGGAATATTTCCGCGACCAGGAAGGTCAGGACGTGCTGTTCTTCGTGGACAACATCTTCCGCTTCACCCAGGCCGGTTCGGAAGTGTCCGCGCTGCTGGGCCGTATCCCGTCCGCGGTGGGCTACCAGCCGACCCTGGCGACCGACATGGGTGGCCTGCAGGAACGCATTACCTCGACCAACAAGGGTTCGATCACCTCGGTGCAGGCCATTTACGTGCCTGCCGACGATCTGACCGATCCGGCGCCTGCGACGTCCTTTGCCCATCTTGACGCGACGACGGTTCTTGCGGGCCAGATGGCCGAACTGGACATCTATCCGGCCGTGGTTCCGCTCGATTCGACGTCACGTATTCTCGACCCGCGCGTCGTGGGTGAGGAGCACTACGAGACCGCCCGCCAGGTGCAGGAAGTGCTGCAGCGCTACAAGGCGCTGCAGGACATCATCGCCATCCTGGGCATGGACGAGCTGTCGGAAGAGGACAAGATGTCCGTCGCCCGCGCGCGCAAGATCCAGCGTTGCCTGTCACAGACGTTCCATGTGGGCGAACTGTTCAACGGTTCGCCGGGCGTGTTCGCCAAGCTCGAGGAAACCATCCGTGGCTTCACCGCGATCCTGGCCGGCAAGCACGACAACCTGCCGGGGAACGCCGTCTCCCTGGCTGGTCACATCGACTCGGCGAGCGAGAACGCTAAGAAGCTGGACGCGGGCGTCGCCACAGCGATGCGCCG
>CAJYBQ010000174.1 GCA_913064755.1 uncultured Alphaproteobacteria bacterium | reverse complement strand
TCTGCGCGCGTGGTGTCCGTCCTGTTGCTGGCCGGTGCCCTGCTTGGCCCGCTCTACTACAGCCTGGTCCACGTGCGCGGCTTTCGTGCCGAACTGGCTGACGCGGTGGCGGCGCTGGCCGCCGGGCAGCAGGATGAACTGGTGCTGCGTGAAACCTTCCTGGCCTTCGACAACCGGGTGAACCGCATCCCCGACTTTGCCAGCGCCAGCGTCGTCGCGCCGACCATCTACCGTGATCGTCGGATGCTGCTGGCCGGCTGGCAGTCGGAGAACGGCAATTTCATCATTCGCGGCATGACCCGACCCTCGGCCATGTCGCAGTCCTGGCTGCCCGCGCTGCTGCTTGAACACGAACTGGATTCCCGTGGCCGGACGGTCAGACAGACCTGGGTGGAACCGCAATGAACCAGAAGAACCTGCTCGCCCCCGTGGGCCTGATTGCCTGCCTGGCACTGGGTGCCTGCCAGGAAGGCCGATATTCCGATACCGGCGGACCGGCAACCGGTGCGACGGCCGCGATGCACTTGCAGGACGCGATAACGTCGCCCGAAGTGCCCGTGAAGCCTGGCGAATCACAGGCTGCCGGATCGCAGGCTGGCGGTGCCATGGCGGCCTCGGGTCCCGAGGTCTCTGCCCCCCGCTGGGTGCGTGGCGACCGCTGGACCTACAGCGACGGCTACGGCTTGCAGGTGGTGGAGGTCGATGGCGATGTCACCCGGTTCCGCCGGCTTGACGATCCCGGCCAGTGGTTCACCCGGCGCGGGTTCCTGCGCCAGGATGCGCAGTCGGCAACAGCGCATCGGCAGGTGGTGTTCCGGTCGATCGATGTCGTGGATGCGCAGACCCTGCGGATGCGCCGCGCCGTCGTCTTCACCCGTGAATTCACCTCCAACCAGCAGCAGCGCGTGCATCGCACGTCCTGGATACTGGAAGGCCGGGAAACCATTACCGTGCCTGCCGGTACCTTCGACACCTGGGTCATCGTCATGCGGACCCGGAACGCGGCCACCAACTGGACGGGGTTCGAGCGCTGGTGGTACAGCCCGGAAATCCGCAATTACGTCCGGCTGGAATACCGCTATGGCAAGCACCCGGTCAGTTCGCGCGTGCTGATGGACTTCAGCCCCGGCGCCGCGCGCCAGGCGCGGCTGACCCTGGCGGAATAGCGCGGATAATCAGAACAGGCTGATCCCCAGGCTGGCGGCAAGTGCGCCGAGGGCGAGGCCGGGGCCGAACGGCAGGCATTGCCGCTGCGCCAGCCGTCCCGCCAGGTGCAGCGCCAGGCCGACAAGGCTGCCGGCGACGAAGGCAATCAGCAGCGCCGTCATGGTCGGCTGCAACCCCAGCCAGGCACCGATGGCGGCGACCAGCTTCGGATCGCCCTGTCCCATGCCGTCGATCCCCCGCAGAGCGCGATAGCCAAGCCGCAGCCCGGTCAGCATCAGGAACCCGACAGCCGCCCCCAGGATCGCGTCCTGCGGCGTGGTCAGGACACCGAACGCGTTGATGATCAGGCCGGACCAGAGCAGCGGCAGGACGATCTCGTCCGGCAGGATCTGGTGTTCCAGGTCGATGGCGGTCAGCGCAAGCAAGGCCAGCAGGAACAGGCCGATGGCGACACCTGCAAGCGTTGGCCCGTACCATGCAATCGCCCCGGCCATCAGCAAGCCGCCCGCCAGTTCCAGCAGCGGATAGCGCAGCGGGATGGCGTGACCGCAATCGTGGCAGCGGCCGCGCAGGACCAGCCAGCCGATCAGCGGCAGGTTGTGATACCAGCGAATGGCCGTGTGGCAGTCGGGACAGCGCGATCCGGGGCGCAGCAGCAGCCCGGGCCATTCCGCCGCCCGGTCCGGGTCCAGTGCAACCGCCGGCAGACGACCCACCACGACATTCAGGAAACTGCCGAGCAGCAGCCCGAAGGCGAATGCCAGTCCAGTGGCCAGCAACGGTTCCTGGGCCAGGATGCGGCCAAGGTCGGTCATGACTTCAGGCCACGGCTGCGGATCCATTCCCCCAGGGCGTGGCGTCGTTCAGGGCCATTGGCGAAGCTGACCCCCATGAAGCCCGGGCCGCAATGTGCCACCCGGCAGATCAGTTCCGGCAGGTCCAGAACCATCAACTGGAAATGATCGCCGACCTGCAGCGGCAGATCGCCTTCCAGCATCGCGCCGCCGAAGGAAATGTCGCAAAGCCTGCAGGCCAGGGCCTGGGAGCCGACGATGACCAGCGCGGGATCATCGACGTGGTAGCGGCGGGTGGCACGTTTCTCCGCGCCGCGCGGGGCCGCGGGCTTGTCGTCAGCCGCTGTTGGCACCACCGGGCCGACACTGACAGGAGCATCATGGCTCATGGCCGGATGATCCTGAAATCCTGCAGCCGGGCGATGCCACTGGTGTTCGTGTTGGAAAGCAGGGTGTGGCAGGCGTCACCGGCCGCCGCGAGGCCGGTACAGATCTCGGCGCGCGTGTCAGCTGTTCCCGCTTCCGTGTGCTTGTCGCCGAAGAAGGGGCCGACATCCAGCAGTACCGTTTCCATGACCAGCTTGCCGTCGGACAGGAGGCCGTTCAGGATGCTGACCGTGGACCGTAGTTCGAGATAATAGTCCGCGTTCAGTTCCGGGTAGGACCATCGGCGCAGGTTCGGGTTCTTGTTGGTCAACCCGTTGGGCTTGGCGTTGTAGATTTCCTTGGCGTAGTTCTGGAACTTGTCGGCCCGGGTGATGTCGCCACTGCCGCAGGAACCGTCACAGGCCCCGTCCTGGCGGCCACGACTGATCGTGTAGGCCAGCATGCCGACCGATGCCCAGTGGCCGCGAACATGCTGCAGGTTGTGCTCGATCTCTGCCACTTCTGCCACGGGGGCGGTAGACAGCATGGTCGCGGCGCCGGCCATCGCGATCATGCCGATGAAGCTGACTGCCGCGATGGCATAGCCGGACTGGCGCCTGCGTGCGGTGCTGCGGTCAGCCTTCACAGCGCGCCCTCCGACCGTCGGGTGATGATGGTGCGATATTGCTCTATCGCCTCTGCCGGGCGGCCGCGCGGGCGCTGGACCTGCCACGGGTCCACGATGGTCACGCCGGTCTCGACCGTTCGCCCGTCAACGCTGCGGACCGAGTCGGACAGGTCGGGATCGGTCGCGATCCAGCCCGTGACCGTTTCGGTATCCGAGGCACCGGTGCAGTCGGGCAGGGGCTCACCCGGCCCGGTACACCGGACGGTGAAGTTGGGGACCTGGTCGCCATTGTGCTGCAACCCGTTGTCGCTCAACCGCAGCCGGTAGTTGTTGCGCAGCGCCGTCAGCGGCAGCGTCGTCTGGCCACGCACGCCCTGAACCTCGTCCGTGAAGTCGAAGCCCAGGCCGCCCTTCACGATGGTTCCGTTCATCAGCGTCTCGAAGCTGCCGCGCGCCTGCTGGTTCATGCGTATCCGGCTCTCGGCCTCGGCCTGGAATTCCGCCCCCGTCAGCAGCAATTCGAAGGCGGCAAGCATCAGGAAGGCGCTGACCGCACCCGCGACCGCCATCTCGGGCAGGGTGAAGCCGGCATCCTTGCGCCGCCTGGGGCGTGTGTCATGGCTCGGCCTCATCGCCACCGACCCACGACGGTCTTCAACGGCATGATGATGACGGGCCGGTCCATTTCCTCCGGGCCGGAACCCGTCATGCGGAAGGGAAATTCCAGGTACAGCGTGATTTCCCGGCACAGGGTGCCGCCGGTCCCGCCCGCCCAGTCGTAGCAGAAGCAGTCGATACCGTCACAGCTCTCCTGCTGGGCCCCGTTCTGCTCGACCCAGCTCCGCCGTCCGACAATATTGCGCGGGCGGTCGACCCAGACGTAGTTCCGGTCGTCGGCGGTGCCGATGGCGTCTTCCAGCAGGCCGAGTGAATCCGCCCCGGCCCGGAACGCCGACTGGTCCACCACGAAGGCGTCACCGCCACTTGCCATGAAGCCATTGGTGCCGGCGCGATAGATCACCCGGCTGTCGACGAAGCCCGTTGGCGTGTCGTAGCCGCTGGTGTCGGTGGTTGTCGTCGCGCCGAAGCCGGTGAAGAAATACAGGCTGCTGAGCCGCTCCATCTCGCCATTCAGGACCAGCACGGCCTTCTGACGGGTGGTCAGTTCCACCGACTGCGCCCCGACGGCAGCCCACATGTGCGACAGCCCGACCGCCAGGACCGACAGGATGACGCCTGCGGCCATGACCTCGACCAGCGTGAAACCGGCCTGTCGGGTTGCGTGCTTGCTCCGTGCAAGTGGATCAGGGGCGCATGGCATCGGTCAGGCTCAGCCCCCCGTTCCAGACGTGGCGAATGCCGCGGGCATTGGTCACCGTGTCCTGCCCGTTGACGGGCGCGGGATACCGCATGACCACGACCTGTCCCTCGCGCCCCACGTCACCCGACACGGCCGTGTTGACCCAGCCTTCCGGGCTGCGCTTGTCGGCGTCGGGGGTGCAGGGTGTGGACGAGGGCCCGTTGATCGTGCCGCCGCTGATCTGGCGCAGTACGGCCCAGACCTCGAACTCCGGGGTCGGGTCTCCGGACTCGGCGCTGGAAATGAAGCCGGCGGTGCTGGTGGTGCCGCAGAGGTTGGTATCGGTGCAGATGAACACGAAGCAGAAGTCACCGGTATCCTCGATGCTCAGGCCCAGTTCGTTGTCCAGGTTCTCCTCGCTCAACCCGCCGGTACTGCAGCAGTATTCGCCGTGGGTCAGCTTGTACATCCGCTGCCGGGCCTGGATCTGGGCCAGGTAGGGGATCGCGCCCTCCAGCCGGGATTCCAGGATGTAGAGGCGGAAGTGCGGAATGCCGATGGCCATCAGGATGCCGATGATCGTCACGCTGACCATCAACTCGACCAGCGTGAATCCACGTTGGCGGCGACGCTTTCTCTGGCGGCTCTCGGTCGGTGCTGATGGTCTGGTGAACATCCTGCCAGCATCGCAGGAGAGGGTGAACAAACGGCTAATCGATCAGCACTTCACCCTGCCGGGAAACCGGCGGTCGCGCCCGCTTCGCCGACCCGGCACAACGGTGCGGCGACCGTCAGGTCAGACCGATGATCCCATCACCGCGTCGGGCAGCCATGTCGCCAGTTCCGGGAACAGGCAGAGCAGCACGATCGCCACGACCATGCAGGCGACGTAGGGCAGCGAGCCGTAGAGGATCGTCTTCAGGGAGATATCGGGCGCGATGCCGTTGATGACATATAGGTTCAGCCCGACGGGGGGGGAGATCAGGCCGATTTCCATGTTGATCGTCAGGACGACGGCGAACCAGATCGGGTCGAACCCGGCAGTCACGATGATCGGCAGCAGTATCGGCGCGGCCATCAGGATGACGGCAACGGGCGGCAGGAAGAAGCCCGCGATCAGCAGGAAGACGTTCACCGCCCCCATCAGCACCCAGCGGTTGACGTCCAGCGTGCCGATCCATTCCGCGATGGACTGCGTGATGAACAGGCTGGACAGCATGTAGGAAAACACGCCGGCGGCGGCGATGATGAACAGGATCATCACGCTTTCCCTGGTGCTGTCGCGCAGCACCACCCAGAGGTCGGACGGGTTCCACAGCCTGTAGATGATCACGGCGATCACCAGGCACAGCAAGGCGCCGACCGCCGCGGTTTCCGACGGTGTCGCGACACCGCCGTACATGGCATAGAGCACGCCGAGGATGATCAGCAGGAAAGGCACCACCCGGGGCAGGATCTCGAACTTCTGCCGCCAGGTATAGCTGCCCGACCCCATCAGGGCCCTTTCGCCCGAACGCCAGGTCGAATACAGCGACCAGCCCATGAACAGCAGCACCAGCATCAGTCCCGGTATCACGCCGGCCAGGAACAGGCGGCCGATGGAGGTCTCGGTGGCGATGCCATAGACGATCATGGTCACCGACGGGGGAATGAGGATGCCCAGCGTGCCCCCCGCCGCGATCGACCCGGCGGCCACGCCATCGGGATAGCCGCGCTTGCGCATTTCGGGGATGCCCATCTTGCCGATGGCGGCGCAGGTCGCCGGGCTGGACCCGGACATGGCCGCGAACAGTGCGCAGGCGCCGAGGTTGGAGATCACCAGGCCGCCCGGCACGCGGGTCAACCAGCGTTCCAGTGCCTCGTAGAGGTCGGCGCCGGCGCGCGTGGAGGCGATGGACGCCCCCATGATGATGAACATGGGGATCGACAGCAGGGCGAAGTTGTCCAGCTTGCCGAACAGGATTTCCGGCAGCAGTTCCAGCGACCGGAGGCCGTCGAAGGACAGCAGGAACCCCGTAGAAACGATCAGCAGGCCGAGGCCGACGGAGACGCCGGAAAACAGCACGAGAATCGTGGAGGCGGCAACCAGCGCGCCCAGAACCAGCGGGTCCACTACGCGTCCTCCAGCCCGAAGGGCTTGTCGATCTTCAGGATGAGGGCGACCAGGTCAGCCAGCAGCTGCAGGAAGAACAGGCCGAAGCCGACGGGCAGGGCCAGGTAGGGAATCCAGAGTTCTACCCCCCAGACCGTGTCCGACTTCCAGTTCCGCTCGAATGTCAGGTGCCAGTGCTCGAAACCGTACCAGAACAGGATCGCGACCATGATGATCGACAGGGAAAGCGTCAGCAGGGCCAGGCCGTAGCGCGCCCGGGGCGGCAGGGAGAGCGGGATCAGGTCCACGTTGACGTGGCCCCGCAGGCGCTGGACATAGGGCAGTCCGATCAGGGTCGCCCCGATGGCCAGGTAGACGACGGCTTCGGTCTGCCAGATGGTGGACTCGTTCATCACGAACCGCACGAATATCATCTGGCAGGTGATGCCGACAGCGGCCACGATCATGGCCGCCGAACACCATCCTGCGAAGGTCGAGAGTGCCCCCACCACGCGCAGGAACAGGTTGTT
>CAJYBQ010000173.1 GCA_913064755.1 uncultured Alphaproteobacteria bacterium | reverse complement strand
GGGGCATCGGGTGACCGAGGCTGGAACCGGGATCGACCTGGGGCGCGAACAGAGCCGCGTCGCGTCCGGCATTCCGGTCAGCATCAAGCAGGCGGACGTGGAGTTTACCGGCCACGCCATGGAATGCCGCAGCAACGCGGAGAACCCGGCGACGTTTGGCCCGGCACCCGGCACGATCAAGGGCTACCACGCCCCCGGCGGACTGGGCGTGCGGGTCGACTCCGGCCTGTACGACGGCTATCGCGTGCCGCCGAACTACGACAGCCTGATTGCCAAGCTGGTGGTGCATGGCCGCACACGGAACGAGTGCCTGATGCGTCTGCGCCGCTGCCTCGATGAATATGTCATCGGCGGCATTCAGACCACGATTCCGTTGCACAGGGCACTGATCGACGATCCTGTCTTCATCGATGGCGATTACGACATTCACTGGCTGGAAAAGAATCTCGACCGGCTGGTGACGAAGTTCTGACGGCGGTCGCCGGTGAGTGACCGGCTTTCACCCGGCCTGCTGATCCAGGCCTATTCCCGTGGGCTCTTCCCGATGGCGGAAAGCCGCGATGACCCGCGCCTGTTCTGGGTGGACCCGGAAGAGCGCGGGGTGCTGCCCATCGACGGCTTTCACGTGCCCAGACGTTTGCGGCGCACGGTGAAGCAGGACCGGTTCCGGGTGACGCATGACCTGGCCTTCGAACAGGTGATCCAGTCCTGTTCGGAGCTGGATCAGCGCCGGGGGCGGTTCGACAGCTGGATCAACATCGAGATCGTTCGTGCCTACGTGCAGTTGTTCCAGCTGGGCCACGCCCACAGCATCGAATGCTGGCACGACGGCAAGATCGTCGGCGGTCTGTACGGTGTTTCCATCGGCGGCGCGTTCTTCGGCGAGAGCATGTTCAGCATCGCGACGGATGCCAGCAAGGTGGCACTGGTGCACCTGGTGGCGCGGCTGCGGGCAGGGGGCTATCGCCTGCTCGACAGCCAGTTCGTCAATGATCACCTGAAACAGTTCCACATCCGCTGCGTACCCAAGGAAGAATACCTGGTGGAACTGGCGCAGGCGCTGCCGCTGCATGCGGATTTCGAGCATGTTCCCATGGGTACGGACGGCACGACGATGCTCGGTTTGCTGGATGCCCCCCGGCATGCGGCCCCCTGACCGAACCGGTGGCTCGGCCGCGCGGTTCCGTCTGTCGTCGATGGACTGCCCTAGCGGAGGTCGGCACCCAGCCCGTTCAGATGCGCGACGAAATCCGGGTAGCTGGTGGCAATCGTCTCCGCCCCCGTCACCGTGATCGGCCTTTCGCAGAACAGCCCGAGGATCAGGAACGACATGCCGATGCGATGATCATGCCCGGCATCAATGGTGCAGCCGCCGCGTGGCGGGATGCCGCCTGAACCGGTAACGGTCATGCCGTCTTCATGTTCGGCCACCTCGACACCCGCGGCACGCAGGCCCTCCACCATCCGCGCGATGCGGTCGCTTTCCTTGACGCGCAGTTCCTCGATCCCGCGCATCACGGTCCGGCCCGACGCGAGCGCGGCGGCGATGCACAGGATCGGGTATTCGTCGATCATCGCGGCGGCATTGTCTTCAGGCGCGGTGACCCCGGCGAGCGGCCCGCCCTCCACGATCAGGTCCGCCACCGGCTCCCCGCCCTGCATCCTGGTGTTGCCGTGTTCGATCCGCCCCCCCATGGAGCACAGCACGTCGAACAGACCGGCCCGCAGCGGATTGATCCCGACATTGCGGATCGTCACCTTGCCGCCGTCCGAAAGCAGCGCCGCCACGGTGGCGAAGGCGGCTGACGAGGGGTCGCCCGGCACGATGATCCGTTGCGGCGTCAGTTCCGGCTGTCCGGTCAGGCGCACGATGCGCCCCGTGCCATCGGCCTCGCTGCTGACCTCTGCCCCGAACTGTCGCAGCATGTTTTCCGTGTGGTCGCGGGATGGTTTCGGCTCCCGCACGGTCGTGATGCCCGGGGCGTTGAGGCCGGCAAGCAGGATCGCGGATTTCACCTGTGCGGAGGCGACGGGTGAATCGTAGCTGATCGGCATGACGGTTTCCGGCCCTGTGACGGTCATGGGCAGGCGATCACCCTCCCGCCCCTGGAACCGTGCACCCATCTGCTGCAGAGGGCGCGTGATGCGCCCCATCGGCCGTCGGGACAGGGATGCGTCGCCGGTGAAGGTGGCACTGATCGGGTGGCCGGCCACCAGCCCCATCAGCAGCCGGGCGCCGGTGCCGGAATTGCCCATGTCGAGCACGGTTCCAGGTTCGGATAGACCACCGACCCCGACCCCGTCGACCTGCCAGTCACCGGGGCCGGTTCGCGTGACCCGGGCGCCGAGGGCGGCAACGGCAGCAGCGGTTGCCCGCACGTCATCGCCCTCCAGCAGGCCGGAAACCGTGGTCTGGCCGACGGCCAGGGCACCGAACATCAGGGCGCGGTGAGAGATGGACTTGTCGCCCGGCGCGGTGATCTCCCCGTTCAGGGAGGTGCGGGCGAGGGGATGGGCTGTCAATTCGGTCACGGGATGTCCGACCTTCTGCATGGGTATCATGTGCTGGCACGGGCGATAGCACAGCCGCGAACCGGGTGCCACGGTGCCGTCGGGGCGGGCATGGTGATTGCCGCGTGGCGGTTCGCCTTGAACGCGCCGGACAAACACCTATTTTCAGGAAGTGACGGGCGCCTAATGCTGGGTCCGTTGGTGGAGGTCGATTGGCCTCCGGTCATGCTCGCTTAACCGAGAAGGAGATGACGGTTCATGTCCAGGATGTCCCTGTTCAACAGTCCGCACCTGTTGGGCTTCGACCATGTCGAACGTGTGCTCGACCAGGTGGCGAAGTCCGCAAACGAGGGCTATCCCCCCTACAATATCGAACAGACCGGTGACAACGCGCTCAGGATCACCCTGGCGGTTGCCGGATTTGGTGACGGAGACCTGAGTGTGACGGTGGAGGAGAACCAGCTGGTGATCCGTGGCCGTCGCACCGAGGATGCCGATGGCCGCGTGTTCCTGCATCGCGGCATCGCCACACGCCAGTTTCAGCGGGCCTTCGTGCTGGCTGAAGGGATCGAGGTACAGGACGCGCAGCAGGACAACGGTCTGCTGCATATCGACCTGAAACGCCCGGTCCCGGAAACACAGGTGAAGACCATACCCATCCGCCCCGGCCGGACGGGTTCCCGTACCGTCATCGATTCAACAGTTGCGCAGGAGACGAAGAATGACTGACGCCTTTGAAGCCATCCGCAAGATGACCACCGAGAAGCTGGCCGAACTGGGACAGCCGGAAATCGCCTTCGTCAAACCGATCGAGAGCGCGGAAGGCCTGAAGGGCTTTGGCATCTTCTCCGCCAACGGGTTGCAGGTCGGGGTCGCCCCCACCCGCGATACCGCCTTCATCGCCGTTCGCCAGCACGAGATGCAGCCCGTCAACGTGCATTGACGGGCCGCGGTTCCGTCAGATGGTCATCAGCTTGGCCAGGTTGTCGAGCATGGGCAGGATCCTGTCTTCGCCTTCGGAAGGCAGGCCGAACACCAGGCGGTCGACACCTGCGTCGCGATATGTGGCGATACGTTCCGGATTCTGCGACGCCGCGAAGATGCTGACGGGCAGATCGTCCGGTTCCCGCCCTTCGGCGGCGGCCATCTGGCGGAACTGTGACAGGCTTTCCATGATGTCCCAGCCACGTCCATCGATGGGCATCCAGCCGTTGCCGTAGCGGATGGCGCGCTTCGCCCCGACAGGGAAACCACCGCCAACGATGATCGGCGGGTGCGGTTTCTGGGTCGGTTTCGGCCAGGTCATCACCGGATCGAAATCGACCATGTCGCCATGGTACTCGGCCTTGTCCTCGCTCCAGATCACCTTCATTGCCTCGATCCGTTCCCGCATCAGCTTGAAGCGGGACTTGAACTCGGTGCCATGGTTGGCCATTTCCTCGGCGTTCCAGCCACCGCCCACGCCCAGCATGGCGCGACCGTCGGAGATGTAGTCGAGCGAGGCGACTTCCTTGGCGAGCTGGATCGGATCGCGCTGCACGACAAGGCAGATGCCGGTGCCGAGCAGGATCTTCGATGTCACGGATGCGGCGGAGGACAGGGCCACGAAGGGATCGATGACGTCGTAGTACTGCTTCGGCAGGTCACCACCGCCGGGCCAGGCGGATTCGCGCGATGCGGGAATGTGTGAATGCTCCGGCATCCACATGGACTCGAACCCCCGTGCTTCCGCCTCCATCGCCAGTTTCGCCGGACGGATCGAATAATCCGTCGCGAACATCATTATCCCGAATTTCATGATCTGCTCCCCGTTGCGGCTGCACCGGCCGATGTCCCCATATGCGTGCAAGGGAAGCAGGCTAATTGTGAAAGCGGCTGATGGCTATCGTCGCCGGAATATTGTCGTCTCACAGCGTCTGGGCGCGGGTTTCAGTCCTCACCGTTTTTCCGGCGGTCTGGTCCGGATCTCAGATACTTGATCAGTGCGGCCACACTGAGCCCCAGCACCAGGATGACAAGGACCCAGACAAGGCCCATGCCCCACATCATTCCGCCTGTATGTTCAAACATTTCGCTTACTCCCTGGTTGCGGCCCGCCTGCGGGCCTTTATGTGTTTTGGCCAACGGGACTTGATGAACTCGAGAACAGACCAGATCTCCGTGTCCGCGAGCAGACCACCAAATCCCGGCATGTCCGTGAGGTATCCTGCGGGTGCGTGCGCCGCCGTCCCGTCCCGCGTGATCGCGAACAGAACCGGGTCCGGATGATGCCAGGTGTGCCCCGTCTCATCATGTGGCGGCGCAGGCAGTCGTCCATCCGGCTTGCGTGTCCGCCAGTTCGGTTGCCCCTCCAGCCTTGCGCCATGACAGGACGCGCAATGTTGGACATAGACGTCGGCACCCCGTGCGACCTTTTTCGGATCCTCATGATCCGCCTGACTGGCAGCACCTGGCCAGGCGAGGATCATCGAGGTGATGATCAGAGCGACCACGCGCGGGGTACGCACGCGACCGCTCCAGATCATTCTCTGCATCACCGTCATCATTCGACCGCATAGACCTGCGGCGTCGGAGAGCCGATTTCATAGATTGTGAAGGGTGCCGTCTTTGCACCTGACATGCCGGGGGAACCCTGTGGCATGCCTGGCAGCGTGATGCCGACGATCTTCGGCTGTTCGCTGAGCAAGCGTTCGATACTTGCCACCGGAACATGGCCGCTGACGACGTATCCATCAATCATCGAGAGGTGACAGCCTTCGAAATCCTCTGGGATTCCGGCCATTCGGCTGAGCTGAGCCAGATCGTATGTTGGCTTGACGGTTACGGTGAACCCGTTCTGGCGCAAGTAACCGGCATGACCTTCACAGCATCCGCATTGCGGACTCTTGTATAGTGTCACATTGCGAGACGGTTCTTCCGCAATTGCTGGTGCAGCCGTCCAGATCAGCAGTCCGAGCAGAGTGGATGAAATTAGTTTGAGCATGATTGTTTTCTCCTTTGGTACACAACAGCCAACGCGGATGTCGTCTGTCATTCCTGCGCGCTGATGTTCGACGGAATTCCGGAATCTCGGGATTTTCACGAAGACGGGCAGATGATCGGTATTCACCCGATCACCATGGCCAATTCAGCCATGGGTGCGTGAAAGACCGCCTGATCGCATCGCGCCCCGCCAGCAGTCAGTTCAGGATTGTGCCTTGGGAGGGAACGGCTCAGGGGGTGCCTGCATGCCGGTCGATACATCGGTTGCTTGGACAAATGCGATGCGGTGCATCGAAGGAGTTTCCAATTCAGATTCCGCCAGCGTCATCGTGTGCGATGCAAAGCACATCTCTCCGCATGACATCATGGCTGGGTCTTCGGTATCGCAGCCGATGCATTCGATCATGCCTGAATGATCGCCTGCGACCGTGAGCATCTGCATTTCCATGCTGGTCGAAGCCGACACGTTGGCAATCCCAACCGTGCCGAAGGCGGCAAGCAATGCAAGAACCAGAATGTACGCCATCACCTTCATGCCTGGATTCTTAACTGCAGGGCCTGCCAGTGTCCATTCACAACCCGCAGAATGACCAATGCGTTTCAATGTCGACAGCACCATGACCGCCGCTCCAACGATCGCAAATGGAGCCTGCAGAACCACGTGAATGGGTTGCCGTGCCGGTCAGACAGCCGGCGATTCCGCACCGATTGTTCCTGACGCTCAATCCTCTCGCCAACCCCAGGCATCGGCATGGTCGGCGCGCAGGCGATAACCTTGGCCCAGCAACAGGTGCGAAATATGCGCGCGTTCATTGGGTTGAAGATGTTTGTGCTCGTACTGGATGAGTTTTGGCCAGATGTCGGCTTCTGCCATCATGCGGATGATCTCGCCATCGTAGCCTTCGGTATCGATCAGCATGATCGTCGGTGGCGGCGCGATACCGGCCTGAGCCAGTGCGTCTGTCAGCGGCATGACCGGCACCGGTGTGGCCGTGATCAGGGCATCCATGTCGGCGTCACTGATCGCTGGATCATAGGTGCGCAGGATCCAGACCAGGTGCCCCCGGTCGAACGATGCGACACCATCGGAGACCTGTCGCCCGAGCCTTACCGAGGCTGCATCCCGGTCGAGCGTGTAGAGCGGGCGTTCCCCCGCCTCGCGATCTATCGCGGCGCGCAGGCAATGGATATGGGGCATGGCTGCATAACGGATCGACATCCGCGCGCAGGCCGGTCCCTGCTGCTCGACCAGCAGGCCGCGGCTGAACCTCTCCGGCCGCTTCAGCCGCAATCCCCCGACAGGACCGTTGTCGTCACCGTCATCCGCGCGCACCGGAACCAGCGTCCATTCCGTCTCGCCGGCCAGCCAGTGCACCACGAGTTCCGCGCACTGCAGGTCGCGCAACCCCCCCCGGCGCG
>CAJYBQ010000172.1 GCA_913064755.1 uncultured Alphaproteobacteria bacterium | reverse complement strand
TCCGTCCCATCAGTTTCATCAGGGGGGCGGGGACGGTGCGTTTCGGGCGTTTCTTCTGGCGCGCCAGGTCAGCCACCTGCTGGACGAGTTCGAGGAAACTCGCGTCCGGTCCGCCAAGCAGGTAGTTCTCCCCCACGCGGCCCCGGTCCACGGCGGCGATATGGGCACGGGCGACAGCCTCCCCATGCGCGAAGCTGCCGGCGCCGGGCGGCACGCCGGGCAGCTTGCCGGTCGCGGCCATCATGATCCGCTGCGCCCATTTCTGCCGGTCGTAGCGCCCGATGATGTGGGAGGGGTTCATGATCACGGCCTGCAGACCGTTCTCCCGCACCGCGGTGCGAACGGCTTCCTCGGCCAGGAACTTCGTGCGGTTGTAGTTGATCCACGACGTGCCGCCGGTCTGGGGCGTATCCTCCGATATCACTCCGCTGGACCAGTCATAGACGTTCCAGGTGGAGGTATGGATGAACCGTCTGGCCCCCTTCGCCAGCGCGGCCTCGATCACGTTCTCGGTGCCGTCGATGTTGACCTGGTTCTGCATCGGCGCCTGGCGTGACCAGACGGTGGTCATCGCCGCCATGTGAAACACGGCGTCGCAATCGCGCGGGATCGCCGCCACGAGGCTGTCCGGGTCGAGCAGGTCGCCGGTCACCTGCGTGGCGGGAAAGCGGTCGAGATCGCGGTGGCGCAGCTTCTCCCGCCGCAGGGCAGTCACATCCCAGCCGTCGGCCAGCAGTTGCTGCACCAGGTTCAGGCCCAGAAAGCCCGTTGCGCCGGTGACGAAGGCGCGGCGAGCGTCCTTGTTCTCGGACATGTCAGTCGATTTCATTCACGACGTCACGCACAAGATCGACAAGTTCGTCGATCTGGTCCTTCGAGATGATGAACGGCGGCGACAGGGCGATGATGTCGCCGGTCACCCGGACCATTGCGCCCTTCTCGAACGCCTTGATCATGGCCTCGAACCCCCGCTTGCCGGGTTCTCCATCTCGGGGAGACATCTCGATGGCACCGACCAGGCCGATGTTGCGGATGTCGATGACTTTCCTCGCCTCGGCAAGTGAGTGGATCTTCTCTTCCCAATATCCTTCCAGTTCGGCCACGCGGTCGAACAGGCTCCCCTCGCGGTAGATCTCCAGCGCCGCGAGACCGGCCGCGCAGGCCATCGGGTGGGCGGAATAGGTATAGCCATGGAACAGCTCGATGACGTGCTCCGGCCCGGTCATGAAGGCGTCGTAGATCGCTTCGCTGGCCGCCACGGCGCCCATCGGAACGGCTGCATTGGTCAGGCCCTTTGCCATTGTCATCATGTCCGGCACGACACCGAAGCGGTCGGCGGCGAAATTGGTGCCCAACCGGCCGAAGCCGCTGATGACCTCGTCGAAGATCAGCAGGATGCCGTACTTGTCACAGATGCTGCGCAAACGCTGCAGGTAGCCCCTTGGCGGCACCAGCACGCCGGTTGATCCTGCCATCGGCTCCACGATGACGGCAGCGACCGTGGACGGGTCGTGCAACTGGACAATGCGTTCCAGGTCGTCCGCCAGTTCGGCGCCGTGTTCCGGCTGTCCCTTGCTGAAGCTGTTCAGCTTCGGCAGGTGGGTATGCGGCAGGTGATCGACGCCGGTGAGCAGGCTGCCGAAGAATTTCCGGTTGGCGACGATGCCGCCCACCGAGATGCCACCGAAGCCGACGCCGTGATAACCGCGTTCGCGACCGATCAGGCGGGTACGGGTGCCGTCGCCGCGCGCCCGGTGGTAGGCAATGGCGATCTTCAGCGCGGTATCCACGGCCTCCGAGCCGGAATTTGTGAAGAATATCCGGTTCAGCGGGTCGGGGGTCAGGCTGGATATGCGGCTGGCGAGTTCGAAGGCGGCCGGGTTGGCGTACTGGAACGAGGGCGCGAAATCGAGCGTGTTCGCCGACTGCGTGATGGCGTCGACGATGCGCTGCCGCCCGTGACCGGCATTGACGCACCACAGCCCGGCGGAGCCGTCCAGGATGGGGCGACCGTCGGCGGATGTATAATGCATGTCCTTCGCGGACACGACGATCCGGGGTTCCTTCTTGAACTGCCGGTTGGGCGTGAATGGCATCCAGAAGGAATCCAGGTCGTTCGGAATCGGATGTGCGTAGGTCATGGCGTTCGTCCCCCTTCGCGGCAGTCGTGGTTTCCCTGCCGGGTGTCGGCACCTGGTCAGGGCACCTGTCAGTTGCGGCGATGCTATCAAGGCTGCACCGAAATGGCACTGGCGAAACGTCAAGCGGTTCTCTAGGTTTTGACCAGCATTGAAACAGAACCGAGAAATGACCATCCGGGAGGGGTAACCATGCGGCTGATGAGTTTCGAACAGGGCGGCAAGGCCAGTTACGGCGTTGCGACCGACAAGGGTGTCGTCGATCTGGGTGCACGCATCGGCGGTGAGTACCCGACCCTGCTGTCGCTGATCGAGGGCAAGGCATTTGCCGCCGCCGAGAAGGCCGCTGCCGGTCAGGGCGATGATTTCGCCCAGGCCGATGTGACCTTCCTGCCCGTCATCCCGCGCCCGAACAAGATCGTCTGCATCGGCCTGAACTACGAGGATCATCGCATCGAGACCGGTCGCCAGGTCTCGGGCTATCCGGTCATGTTTCCGCGCTATGCCAACTGCCAGGTCGGGCACGGCCAGGCGATGGTGAAACCGCGCAATTCCGACCGTTTCGACTACGAGGGCGAGATGGCCGTGATCATCGGTACGCCGGGCCGCCACATTTCCCAGGCCGACGCGCTGAACCACGTTGCGGGCTATTCCTGTTACAACGATGGTTCCGTGCGGGATTTCCAGGGCCATACGCATCAGTTCCTGCCGGGCAAGAACTTCACCGGTACCGGCGCATTCGGGCCGTGGATGGTGACAACCGACGACATTCCCGATCCGACCGCGCTGACGCTCACGACCCGTCTCAACGGGCAGGTCATGCAGCAGGCGAACACGGACCAGATGATCTTCAACATCCCGTTCCTGATCGAGTACATCAGCAGCTTCATGGCGCTCGAGGCCGGTGACGTGATCGTCAGCGGCACACCGGGCGGTGTCGGCGACAAGCGCAAGCCGCCGGTCTACATGAAGGCCGGCGACACGGTCGAGGTCGAGGTCACGCAGATCGGCACGCTGGTCAACCCGGTGGTCAACGAAGGCTGAGGCAATCGACCATGTGCCTGGTGAGGGGAATGCGGTGTCTCGCTGTATCGGCTTTCGTTGCGATGGCAACGCTGGTCGGCGCAGCACTGCATTCACCCGCCGTGGCACAATCGGATGACCCCTGCCGGAACCCGCTGGACCTGCCCCGGGTCGAGGTGATCACCGAAGCACGCGCGGAACGCACCTCGGCGAAGTTCACCGCCGATGAATTGCGCAACCACGCCAACCGCGTCGACCCCCAGCCGGCAGGATACCGGCATTTCGGGTTCCTGGAGATGGATCGACGGATCAGGGCCCAGGTGCGGGTGCGTTCGGGAACCGACGAGTACAAGAACTTCTGCTATTCGCCGGAAACCATCACGGTCACCGTGGCGGTCGCGCCGACCATCTACGTACCCGGCGAGTTCCCGAGGACGTCATGTCCTGCCGGTGCCGTGCGGCTGCACCAGTTGCAGCATCTGGATATCGAGGAGCAGGCGTTCCGACAGTTGCCGTCGCGGATCAAGCGCGCGCTGCACCGGGAGCGGAACCTGCGCATCACCCGCAAGGCAAGGGACAAGCAGCAGGCCACGAAGGAATCCCGTGCGCTGGTCCTGGAAGTGGCCGAACGCGCGGCACGGGAACTGGATGCAGACATGCGGATACGGCATCTTGAACTGAACTCTCCAGAGAGCTATCGCGCTAACCTGTCCATCTGTGGAACGGCCGAATGGGCCGGGCTGATGGATTGAGCGGCACTTTGACGAACTGATTGCTGTACCGGCATTCGCGATCACCCGACCACCCAGGCAAGTGTCCTGAACGGGGGAGCGTGCAGGTGCAGCGCCCGTCGCGACATGGACAGAACCAACAGGGCGTCGCGGCGAACGGACTGGCGCAGGGGAGCAGACCAGATATGGACGAAGAGATCATTTTCGGCAGGAACGGTGGTTTGGCCACGGTCCTGCTCAATCGACCGAAGGCACTCAATGCGCTGACGCACGAGATGTGCGTTGCCCTGCATGCCCGGCTGAAGGAATGGCGCGACGATGACAGCGTGCGTGCGGTCCTGGTGCAGGGGGCAGGGGACCGTGCCTTCTGCGCCGGCGGCGACATTCGCAAGCTGTATGACGAGGGGCGGTCAGGGGGGCGATACCCGTATGACTTCTATCATGACGAGTATCGTCTCAACGCCGACATCCATCATTTCCCGAAGCCCTGGATCTCGCTGCTGGACGGTATCGTGATGGGGGGTGGTTGCGGGGTCTCCATTCCCGGCAGTCACCGCGTTGCGACGGAACGGGTGACCTTCGCCATGCCGGAAACCGGTATCGGCCTGTTTCCCGATGTCGGCGGCTCCTACTTCCTGTCGCGTGCGCCTGGCCGGGTCGGCCTCTGGCTCGCGCTGACCGGTGCGCGACTGAAGGCGGCGGACAGTCTTCACGCGGGGGTGGCAGACGCCTTTGTCGCCTCCGACAGGCAGGATGAACTGGTCGCTGCCCTGGCGGCGGCGCCGATCGGCAGCCATGCGGATGCAACGGCAGTGATCGCGCGCCATGCCGGTGATCCCGGTGCCTCGGACCTGGCGGCACGCCGCGCCGACCTGGATCGCCTGTTCAGCGGCGACGGGGTTGCCGCGATCCTTGACGCGCTGGATGCCGACGGTGGTGATTGGGCGACCGGTCAGGCATCGATCATGCGCACCAAGTCACCGACGTCGCTCAGGATTGCCTACCGGCAGGTGCGTGACGGGGCTTCCCGCGATTTCCATGACTGCATGCGGATGGAATGGCGGATGGTGAACCGGGTCATTGCCGGGCACGACTTCTACGAAGGCACCCGTGCCACGGTGATCGACAAGGACCAGAAACCGCAATGGCAGCCGGCTACCCTGGCAGATGTCGATGACGCGACGGTCGAAGGATATTTCGCGCCCCTGCCCGAAGGCGACCTGACGTTCGACTGACGGGACCCCGGTCGGGATGGGACGCGGGCGGGCCGGTGCGGTTGCATCCATGGATGGACCACGTCAGCTGTCGCGGGCGTCCCATACCTGTTTCTTGCGGTAGATCGTCGACGGGCTGACACCCAGGAACCCGGCGGCGCGCCCGATGTTGCCGCCACAGATGTTGATCGCGGCCTCGATCGCTTCCCGCTCGACCTCGTCCAGCGGCAGGATGTCCTGTTCGCTTGTCCAGGACGCGACACCGCCGGGAATGGCGGGGGTAGCGGTCGCTGCGTCGGCGAGCGGATGCTCGGAAGATGTGGTGGCCGCACGGGCGATGGCGGCGGGCTGCTGCATGTGGAAGATCGGCGGCAACATGTCCGGCGTGACCTCCGTGCCGTCATACAGCACGGTGATGGAACGGACGATGTTCTGCAGTTCCCGGATGTTCCCCGGCCAGTTGTGCGCGACCATGGCGGCCGCGGCGTCCGCCGAGAAACGGCGGAACCGTTTCCGCTCTTCCTTGGCGAAATGTTTCAGGAAGGTATCCGCGATCAGCATCACATCGTCTTCCCGTTCCCGCAGCGGCGGCAGTTGAATGGGTATGACATGCAGGCGGTAGAACAGGTCTTCGCGGAATCGGCCTTCCTTGACGGCTTCCATCGGGTTCTGGTTGGTGGCACAGACGAAGCGCACGTCCACGTGGCGGGTCTTGTTGTCACCCACGCGCTCGAAACTGCCGGTCTGGACAAAGCGCAGCAGCTTGCTCTGCAGGTCCAGGTCCATCTCGCAGATCTCGTCCAGGAACAGGGTGCCGCCGTGCGCGCGTGCCGCTGCGCCCTCGCGGTCCTGCACCGCCCCGGTGAAGGCCCCGCGGACATGGCCGAAGATCTCGCTTTCGATCAGCCCCTTGGGGATGGCAGCACAATTGATCGCAACGAAGGGTCCGTTCGAACGGGGACTGAGTTCGTGTACCGCGTTCGCCGCCAGTTCCTTGCCCGTGCCGGATTCGCCTACCACGAAGACGGTCGCCTTGCTCGGCGCCGCCATCTTCAGGGTCTTGTAGACGGCACGCATCTTCGGTGCATTGCCGATGAACCCGGCGAACCCGTTGCTGTCGCGGTCTTCCGAGATGGCCTCGGCCGAGGCTGCGAGCCGGGACCGGTCGGTCGCGTGCCGCACGGCGAAGGTGAGCCGCTCGGCCGAGAACGGTTTCACCAGGAATTCGAATGCGCCCAACCGCATGGCCTCGACCGCGATATTGATCGACCCATGCGCGGTGATGACGATGACCGGCGGCGGGTTTTCCCGCTCGTTCAGCCGTTGCAGGATGTCCATGCCATCCATGTCGGGCAGGCGCAGGTCCAGCAGCACGACATCGAACGGTTGTGCCAGCTCGCTGATCGCGTCCGCGCCGTTCTCCGCCGCGACGATCTCGAACGGTTCATCGCGCAGGTACTGCTCGTAGGTGCGGGCCAGGGACCGGCTGTCCTCGACCAGCAGGAGGCGATGCCTGGCGGGATCAGACATTGCGCAGGTCTGCTGGCTGTCGGGGCATTCCGGGAACCGGTCGGCATGGTTGCATCAGTTCTTTGTCCGTCCGATCTTCAGGAACTTGTCGCGCCGCCGTTCCAGCAGGACATCGGCCGGAACCTTGTCGAACCCTTCCAGCGCCGCCGCGATGGCATCCCCGACGCGCATCAGGGTCAGCGCCGTATCGCGATGCGCGCCCCCCACCGGTTCCTCGATGATCTTGTCGGCGACCTTGAGGCGATGCAGGTCCTGTGCGGTCAGCTTCAGCGCTTCCGCGGCCTCGATGGCCCTGTCGGAGGTCTTGA
>CAJYBQ010000171.1 GCA_913064755.1 uncultured Alphaproteobacteria bacterium | reverse complement strand
CCTGCGTGAGCACGTGCAGGTGGTGAAGTGTGTGGGCGAGCGACCGCGGGGGCTCGTGGGGAGGGGTGGCTGGTGGGTGGTGGCGCGGGGGGGTGTGCAGCGCAGCGGCGACGTGGTCGTCGAGGGCGTCAGCATGGCGATCAGCCAGCGTTCCGAATTCGGCGCCGTCATCGCGCAGAACGGCGGACGCGTCGAGGCCTTGCTGGAACGGCTGCGTCAGCAGCAGACCACGCAGTAAGCCGCCCGCCACGGCGGTTGAAGCGGGGGTGAAGCGCCGGGGGTGAATGAAGGCGGCCAGGCCGCCATGGGCAGAGCGTCCCGGTCCTCGTCCACGCCCCGGGACGCATGACAGGGAAGGCCAGCAGCCATGACGCAGGACGGATTTGCCAACCCCGATGAGGTCGCCGAACTGAAGGCGATGATCGATCAGGCATCGCGCATCGTGTTCTTCACCGGCGCCGGCATTTCAACCGAATCAGGCATTCCCGACTTCCGCAGTCCGGGCGGGCTCTGGACCAAGAACCAGCCGATCGACTTCCGCGACTTCATCGCGCGGGAGGAGATGCGCACCGAATCCTGGCGACGCAAGTTCGCCATGGAGGAAACCTTCGCCAGCGCCACGCCGAACCGCGGCCACCGCGCGGTAGAAAAGCTGATCGCGACGGGCAAGGCCAGCGCCATCATCACCCAGAATGTCGACGGCCTGCACCAGGCGAGCGGCGTGCCGGACGAGAAGGTGATCGAACTGCACGGCAATTCCACCTATGCGACCTGCCTTGACTGCGGGCTGCGCCATGAACTGGCGCAGATCCGTCACCATTTCGAGGCGGATGGAACCCTGCCCTATTGCCGGAACTGCGGGGGCATCGTGAAGACCGCGACCATTTCCTTCGGCCAGAGCATGCCGCTGGCTGAGATGGAGCGGGCGGAGCGAGAAACCCTCGCCGCCGACCTCTGCATCGTGCGCGGTTCAGCGCTGGTGGGCTATCCCGCCGCCGGATTCCCGCGCCTGGCGAGGGAGAACGGTGCCGGGCTGGTGATCCTCAACCGCGACCCGACCGACCTGGACCGCTTCGCCGACCTGGTGCTGAACGCGGAGATCGGGCCGACCCTGGGCGACGCCGTCAATGTCAACTGATCCGGTCCGTCCCTATCGCCCCGCCGACCGCGACCAGGTGGTGGCGCTCTGGCAGGCCTGCGACCTGACCCGGCCGTGGAACGATCCGGATGCGGACATCGGCAGGGCCCTGGAAACCCCGACATCCACATTGCTGGTCCACGCGGCCGAACCGGGTCGGGTCACCGGCACCCTGATGGTCGGCTACGACGGGCACCGTGGCTGGATGTACTACCTGGCCAGTGATCCCGCCGCGCGCGGTGGCGGCATCGCCCGCGCGCTGGTGCAGCGGGCGGAGGAATTCCTGCGCGCCCAGGGCTGCCCCAAGGTGGAACTGATGGTCCGGGGCACCAACGCGGCGGCGCTCGGGTTCTACGACAGGCTGGGTTACGAGGCGCAGGACGTGGTGGTGCGTGCGAAATGGCTCTCAGGCGGGACCTGAACGACGGGAACACCGGACCGGCGTAGCCGTTCGACCGGGATGACCGTCAGCCCCTCACCCGCTCCACCCGGGACATGCCCGGTTCCCCGTTCAGGGCGCTGATGATGTCCGACAGGTGCTGGACGTCGCGCACCTCGATATCGATGACCATGCCGAAGAAGTCGTCGGTGCGGCGGTTGGTGCTGATGTTGGCGATATTGCCATCCAGTTCGGCAATCACCGTCGCGGTCCGGCTCAACATGCCGCGCCGGTTCGCGATCTCCGCCTCGATCCGTGCAACATAGTTCTGGGACGCGGACGCATCCCCCGTCCAGGCAGCATCCAGCCAGCGCTCCGGAACGTCCTGGTAGAGTTCCAGGTTGGCGCAGTCGATGGCGTGGACGTGGATGCCCTTGCCCGCGTCATTGATGCCGACGATGCGGTCGCCGGGGATCGGGTGGCA
Source organism: uncultured Alphaproteobacteria bacterium (assembly GCA_913064755.1). GTDB lineage: Bacteria > Pseudomonadota > Alphaproteobacteria > Minwuiales > Minwuiaceae > Minwuia. The sequence goes on along the minus strand of CAJYBQ010000171.1, from coordinate 4,945 downwards.
GCAGGTGGCGAAGTTCATGCCCACGCCGGGGGTCAGCCCCCTCACCGGCACCGCGTCGCTGGCGACCCTGGTCGTCCGTTTCGGGCGCACGCGGCGACGGGATCGCTCGCTCGGGTAGAGCATGCCGAGCACGTCGCGTGACGAGATCGTGCCCGTACCGACCCGGTGATAGAGCTCGTCCAGCCCTTCCAGCCGCAGTGGTTGCAGCAGCGACAGCATCGATTTCTCGGTCGGTCGCCGCCTTGCCGCCTGGAAGGTGGTTTCCAGCATGCGTCGCCCGACCTCGACCTGTTCGGCGCGGACCCGCAGGCGCGTGGTGCGGCGGATGGCGCTGCGGGCCTTGCCGGTCACCACGAAATCCTCCCAGCTCGCCTGTGGCGTCTGCTCGGAAGAGGTCAGCACGTCGATCTGGTCGCCGTTCTTCAACTGCGTATGCAGCGGCACGACCCGGCCGTTGACCTTTGCCCCGACGCAGGTATCCCCCAGGTCGGTGTGCACCGCATAGGCAAAGTCCACCGGCGTGGCCCCGGCAGGCAACTGGATCAGGCGTCCCTTCGGCGAGAAGCAGAACACCTGGTCGGCGTACATGTTCAGCTTGGAATTCTCCAGGAACTCGTCGAAGTCGGATGCTTCGTTGAGGATTTCCAGAAGCTCGCGCAGCCAGCGTTCCTGCTCCGCGTTCGGGCGCGATTCCTTCCTGCCGCCGGCCTTGTAGTGCCAGTGGGCGGCGACACCGAATTCCGCGCGTTCATGCATCTCCCGGCTGCGGATCTGGATTTCCGTCCGCACGCCTTCCGGACCCAGGACAACGGTATGCAGGGACTGGTAGCCATTGCGCTTCGGAATGGAGATGTAGTCGTCGAACTGGTCCGGCACCATGGGATAGCGCTGGTGGATCGCGCCCAGCATCCGGTAACAGGCATCGGCGTTCTCGACGATGATGCGGAACGCATAGACATCGGCCAGTTGCTCGAAGGTGATGCGTTTCGCCTGCAACTTGCGCCAGATGGAGAAATGCCGCTTCTCCCGCCCCGTGATCTCGGCGATCAGGTTGGTGCCGCGCACGGTTTCCTGCAGCGCCAGCTGCATCCGCATGACAAGGTTGCCGGCCTGGGCGCGCAGCATTTCCAGCCGCTGGTCGATCGAACTCCAGGCCTTTGCATCCAGCACCTGGAACGACAGGTCCAGCAGTTCTTCCTTGATGTCGTTCATGCCGACGCGCTCGGCCAGCGGGGCATAGATCTCGCGGGTCTCGAGGGCGATGCGGCGGGCCTTCTCCGGTCGCAGGTACTTGATGGTCCGCATGTTGTGCAGCCGGTCGGCCAGCTTCACCACCAGCACCCGGATGTCATCCGACATGGCAAGCAGCAGCTTGCGGAAATTCTCCGCCTGCTGCGTCTCGTCGGACTTGAGCTCCATCTTCGACAGCTTGGTCACGCCGTCGACCAGCTGGGCGATGTGGGGGCCGAACTCCTGCTCGATCTGCTCCGGCGTGGCCAGGGTATCTTCGATGGTGTCGTGCAGCAGCGCCGTGACGATGGTCTCGGTATCCAGACGATAATCGGTCAGGATGCCGGCGACTTCGACGGGATGGCTGAAATAGGGATCGCCAGACGCACGTTTCTGGCTGCCGTGCGCACGCACGGCAAAGACATAGGCCTTGTTGATCAGGTCTTCGCGGGCTTTCGGGTCATAGCTCAGAACCCGTTCAACCAGCTGCATCTGGCGCATCATGCGGGCAAGCCTATCGCATTGCCCGCCGACGCGTCATCAGCCGGCGTTCTGTTCACCCGCGGCAATTGCAGCCAGCTCACGACGCATGCGCGTGGCCAGATCATCCTCTTCCGGCTCGTCACGTTCCACGTGCCGCTGATAGCTGGCGACGAGGGCGTTGTAGAGTTCCTTGGGATCGACCTTTTCCTCGGCGATCTCCCGCAGGGACACGACCGGGTTCTTGTCGTTGTCGCGATCGACCAGCAACTCCGCTCCGCTGGAGATGCCACGGGCGCGCTGGGCGGCCACGAGGACGAGATCAAAGCGGTTCGGAACCTTGTCGATACAATCTTCAACGGTAACGCGGGCCATGAAGGCACCTCCGGCACAGGTTGCGCAATTCTGGAAAGAACAGGGTCTCTAACCGCTCACCGCCGCGCCCGCAACCTCTTTTTCCGCCATCAGCGGCGCGACGCCGGCGCCATCGGCCCGGGCCAGCAGTTCCGCCGCCGTTGCCCCGCTGACCGGATGACGCCAGTCCGGCGCGATTTCCCGCAGCGGCAGCAACACGAAGGCACGCTCCGCCATGCGCGGATGCGGCAGTTCGGGCGTGCCATGCACCCCAGATGCCGGGGCCAGCCGGTCGTCGTAGGCCAGCAGGTCGAGGTCGATCCATCTCGGTGCCCAGCGGGCCTGGCGCACGCGGCCGAACGACCATTCGATCTCGTGCAGGGTCTGCAGCAGCCTGTCGGGTTCGTCCGTGGTTTCCACCGCGATAACGCCATTGACGAACCAGGGCTGCTGCGACAGCGAGGGCGGGAAGGGCGGGCTGACGTACCAGCCGGACTGCGCGACGATGCGGATGCCACGCGCGGAAATCCGTTCCAGCGCGGCAGTCAGCGTGCTTTCGGGCGCACCGTGTTCGGGGTGCGGCAGGTTCGCGCCCAGTCCGATCAAGATCATCAGGTCCTCCTGGCGCGCGGCCGATTAACCCCGGTAGCATGTTACCCCGGCAAGCATTTGCCCGGACACCAGTCAGCCCCGACAGAGGTGGTGCTTTTAGCTGGCAATTCCAACCCTCGCAGCCTATTCAGGGATAGCTTCTGCACGGTTCCGGAAGCGGTTCGATTGCGCCATCTCGTGTCGCGATCCGGCAGCCTGCGGAACGCCATGGATAATTCATTGAAACGGTTTTGCAAATGTCTGATCTGGACCTCGGATTTTACCCGTCCGAGAAGGTGGCCCTGTTCATAGATGGCGCCAATCTTTACGCGGCGGCGCGTTCGCTGAATTTCGACATCGACTACAGAAAGCTTCGGACGGTGTTCGCGAAGCACACCAACCTGGTGCGCGCGTTCTATTACACCGCCCTGCTGGAGGACCAGGAGTATTCACCGCTGCGCCCGCTGGTGGACTGGCTGGACTACAACGGCTTCACGATGGTGACGAAGCCGGCGAAGGAGTTCGTGGGCCACGACGGTCGCCGCAAGGTGAAGGGCAACATGGATATCGAACTGGCCATCGACATGATGGAAATGGCCGGTTTCATCGACCACGCGGTCCTGTTCTCCGGCGACGGGGACTTCCGCAGCCTGCTGGAGGCGGTTCAGCGGCGCGGCCTGCGCTGCACCGTGGTCAGCACCATCAAGACCCAGCCGCCGATGATCGCCGACGAGCTGCGCCGCCAGGCCGACCGCTTCATCGAACTGCAGACCCTGCAGCCGCTGATCGGCCGCGAGGGCTTCGTGCGCCCGCAGAACCCGCGTCGCGAGGATGCCCCGCGCGGCACCTACCGTGATGATGCGGGCGACGACGAGGACGATGATGATTTCGACGACGAACTGGTGAGCTGACGCGCATCCGTGTCCACTGCCATGTCAGCCCATGAACCACGTCCCGACTGCACGCTGTGCCCCCGCCTGGTGGCCTTTCGCGAGCAGAACGCCACCGCCTATCCGGATTTCCACAACGGCCCGGTTCCGTCGTTCGGCGACCTCTCCGCCCGGTTGCTGATCGTCGGCCTGGCACCGGGGCTGAAGGGGGCCAACCGCACGGCGCGGCCGTTCACGGGCGATTATGCCGGCGACCTGCTTTACCCGTCGCTGATCGATGCCGGGTTCGCCCGCGGGGTCTATGAATCACGCCCCGACGACAGCCTGCAACTGCCCGATTGCCGGATCACCAATGCCGTCCGCTGCGTGCCCCCGGCCAACAAGCCCACGGGGGAGGAGGCGAAGACCTGCCGACCATTCCTGGTGGCGGAGATCGCCGCCATGCCGCGGCTGCAGGCCATGCTGGCACTGGGACGCATCGCGCACGAGGCTGTCGTCCGCACCTTCGGCCTGCGGCAGAAGGACTATCCCTTCGGCCATGGCGCGCAGCACCGGTTGCCGAATGGCATGCTGCTGGCCGACAGCTACCATTGCTCCCGCTACAACGTGAATACCAACCGCCTGACACCGGCGATGTTCGCCGCCGTGCTGCAGTCCCTGAAGGACGCGATGACCGCATGACGGCATGATGCCTCCACCACGCGATGGAACGCTTCGGCACGCCCGGGACTGGTCCGGAAGAACGCGAAAGGGGCGCCGGACCGGATGATCCGACGCCCCCTCGAAATTCCGGCAAGCGGTTACGACAACGACTGTTTCCGCTCGTCCCTCAACCCCTTGTAGAGGCAGTAGCACATCGCGACCATGACGATCGCGAAGGGGAAGCCCGTGGCGATCGCCGCGGCCTGCAACGATGCCAGTCCACCGCCGATCAGCAGGGTGATCGCGACAATCCCTTCGAACACGCACCAGAACACCCGCTGCGCCAGGGGGGCGTCGATCTTGCCCCCCGCCGTGATCGTGTCGATGACCAGCGATCCGGAATCCGACGAGGTCACGAAGAACACGATCACCAGCACGATGCCGATGAAGGACACGACGTTGGTCAGGGGCAATGCCTCCGCCATCCTGAACAGGGACAGTTCGGGTTGCCAGTTGGTCACGGTGTCGACCACGCCGCCGTAACCGTTCTCCACGTGCTGCCAGATCGCGGTACCACCGAAGACATTCATCCACAGCACGCAGGCGATGGTCGGAATCACCAGCACGCAGATGACGAACTCGCGGACCGTGCGGCCCTTGGACACCCGCGCGATGAACATGCCGACGAAGGGTGACCAGGAAATCCACCAGGCCCAGTAGAACGTGGTCCAGCCCTGCATGAAGCCGGTAGCGACGCG
>CAJYBQ010000170.1 GCA_913064755.1 uncultured Alphaproteobacteria bacterium | reverse complement strand
GCCAACACCCAAAGCGCGATCGCCATGGCGTTCTCCGGCCTGCCCTCGTTCGGCATGACCATAGTGCCCTGCTTCAGCTTCACGATCCGGCCGCTGACGGTGAAGCTGAAGCAGGGCACTATGGTCATGCCGAACGAGGGCAGGCCGGTGACCATGTGCACCAGCCATTGCGGCAACGAGATCATCGAGTCGGTGATGGTCGCGCTCAGCCAGGCAACGCCGGACCGCGCCATGGGCGGCTGGGGGCGCCGTCTGCGGCTCGCGATCCAGGGCGACGACCCACGCACCGGCAAGCGCTTCATCGGGCACATGTTCCACGCACGGCCCGGTGGTGGCGGCTCGATCAATGGCGACGGCTGGCATTGCTCCGGCGAGTGGCATTCCGCCGGCGGCCTGAAATTCGGCAGCGTAGAAGTGGCGGAAGCCCGCTTCCCGCTGCCCTTCCGCCGGCACGAATTCCGCGCCGATTCCGGCGGCGACGGCCAATATCGGGGCGGCGCCGGCGTCATGATGGAAATGGTGGTCGAGACCGAGAAGCCCGCCGTCGCCAACACCGCCGGCGATGGGCTGCGTCACGGCGCGCGCGGGATGTTGGGCGGCGCCGACGGCGCGCCCCATGACTACCGCCAGCGCAGCCCCGACGGGACCGAAATCAAGCTGCCGAGCAAGGCGACCGGCCTGCCCGTCGCACCACTGGACGTGTTCGTGGTCGCCTCCGGCGGCGGCGGCGGCTGGGGCGATCCGGCCGAGCGCGCGGCGGAGGACATCGACGCCGACCTGGCCGACGGCCTGCTGACGGAAGCCCAGGCACGGGAGGTCTATGGCCGATGATCCGCATGGCAACAGACGTGGGCGGCACCTTCACGGACCTGGTGGCCGGGAACGAGGCCGATGGCAGCCTGACCGTCGCCAAGGACCTGACCACGGTCCGCGACCAGTCCGGCGGCGTCCTGTCGACGATGGCACTCAGCGGCATCGACCCGGCGGCAATCGCCGAGTTCGTGCACGGCGGCACCACGGTGATCAATGCGATCACCGAACGAAAGGGCGTGCGCACTGCCCTGGTGACGACGCGAGGCTTCAGGGACGTTCTGGCCATCGGGCGCGGCAACCGCCCCGACCTCTACAACCTGCACTTCGACCCGCCGCACCCCTTCGTGCCCCGCAAGTGGCGTTTCGAGGTGACGGAACGCATCGGCGCGGATGGGGAGATCGTCACGCCGCTGGACAAGGACGAACTGGAGACGATTGCGGAGACCTGCAGGCAGGACGGGATAGAGGCCATCGCGATCACCTTCCTGCACAGCTACCGCAACCCGGTCCACGAACAGGCCTGCGCGGAACGCCTGGCGGCGCTGCTGCCCGATGTCGCGGTGACGGAATCCTCAGGCTTCACGCGGGAATGGCGGGAATTCGAGCGGACGAGCACTTCGGTGCTGAATGCCTATGTCCAGCCGATCATCCATAGGTACTTCGACCGGCTGGAGGCCCGCCTGCGCGAACAGGGCGTCACGGCACCGCTGAAGGCCATGCAGTCCAACGGCGGCACGACCAGCTTTGCTCACGCCCGCAAGCATCCGCTGACCCTGGTCGAATCGGGGCCCGCCGCGGGCGTGAACGGTGCTGTGGTCGTCGGACGCGCGGCAGAACTGCCCGACATCATCGCCTTCGACGTCGGCGGGACAACGGCGAAATGCTCCCTGATCCGCGGCGGCATGGCGACGGTGAACACCGATTACTGGATCGAGAAGACCCGCCATCACCCGGGCTATCCGGTGAAGGCCCCCGTGGTCGACATCGTGGAGGTCGGTGCCGGCGGCGGCTCCATCGCCCGCATCGGGTCGGACGGACGCCTGCGTGTCGGCCCGCAGTCCGCCGGTGCCGAACCCGGTCCCGCCTGCTACGGCCGTGGCGGCACGGAACCGACGGTGACCGATTCCAAGCTGCTGACCGGTGTCCTGGACGTGGCGAGTTTCTCCGGCGGGCGGATCAGCCTGTCGGTCGAGAAGGCAACCCGGGCGATGCAGCCGATCGCGGACAGCCTGAAGACGAGCATCGTCGAGGCGGCGGCAGCGGTCATCCGCCTGGCAGAAGCCAACATGATCAATGCGCTGAAGCTGGTTTCGGTCCAGCGCGGCCACGACCCGCGCGATTTCGCCATGCTGGCCTACGGCGGCGGCGGGGCCATGCACGCGGCAACGCTGGCACGGGAACTGGGCACGAAGGAACTGGTGATACCGCTCTACCCCGGCCTGTTCTCCGCCTGGGGCATGCTGGCCACCGCGCCCCGCCATGACCTGGTGCGAACCATACCTCTGGACGCGCAAGCCAGCACCGATGCCGATCTGCAGACCGTGCTGGATGACATGGCAGAGGAGGCGAGGCAGTATTTCGCCGCCTCCGGCCCCGACCACCCGCTGAACCTGACCGCACGCGTGGAACTGCGCTACCACGGGCAGGAGCACACGGTTCCGGTCCCCGTCGATGCGCGAAACGCGGATCTGGCGGCACTGATCGAAGCCTTCCATGCCGCGCACGAGCAGGCCTATACCTTCCGGCTGGAAGACACGCGGGTGGAGATCATCCAGTTCCACCTGGCTGCTGAGCAGGCCACCACCCTGCCGCAGATCCTGCCCGTCAGCCTGGCAGGCCGGGATGCGTCACTGGCAAAGACCGGCGAGCGACCGGTACACTTCGGTGAGGACGGCATGCGCGATACGCCGGTGCTGGACCGTGCCCTGCTGCCCGTCGAACAGGTGTTCGAAGGCCCGGCCATCGTGACCGAACCAACCGCGACGACCTTGATCCTGCCCGGACAGACCTACGTGATGGATCGTCTCGGGTTCCTCCACATCCGCGAAAGCGCCTGACGAAAGGGATTCCGGGGGCTTCGGGACTTCGGCGCCACTCCCCGCCCGACGGCCTTCTGCTCGCCGTCGGCGGGTCATCAGCGTCCGCGTTCGCGGGCCGGCGACCGGTAACCTGTCCGATCCGCTGTCGCGGCCCTTCCCTACCCATTCCAGATCGCTATCCTGTCGCCGGCGGTCATGACGAGCCGCGCACATGGGGAGGAAGAGACAACATGCATCCTGGCGTACACGGGGCGGAACGGCCTGAGAAACCGGCATATATCATGGCATCCACCGGGGAGGTGGTGACCCACGGCGACCTGGACCGCCGCTCGAACATGGGCGCACACTATTTCCGCTCCATCGGGCTGAAGCACGGCGACGCCATCGCGATCTGCATGGAGAACAATCGCCATTTTCTCGAGATCTGCTGGGCCGCGCACCGGGCGGGTCTCTACTACGCCTGTGCCTCCAGCTACCTGACGGCCCCGGAGGTCGCCTATATCGTGAACGACAGCGCCGCCAGGCTGTTCATCTCCTCCAACTACAAGTCGGAGATGGCCAGGGACATGCCGGGCGAGGTGCCACACATCGAGCACATGCTGATGGTCGGCGACCCCATCGCGGGCTACGAGTCGTGGGACGACGCCATCGCCGACATGCCGCAGACCCCCATCGAAGACGAATGGGAAGGCCACGACATGCTCTATTCGTCCGGTACGACAGGGCGGCCGAAGGGCATCAAGATCGACATGGAAGACCGGAAACTTGGCGAAGTCCGGCCCACCATGATGGCGATCACGCAGCTCTACGGCATTGATTCAAATGCCATATACCTTTCGCCGGCGCCGCTCTATCACGCGGCCCCGCTGCGCTACAACCTGCTGATGAACCGCCTCGGCGCGACGACGATCCTGATGGAGCGGTTCGACCCGGAGCGGGCGCTGCAACTGATCGAGAAATACGGCTGCACTCACAGCCAGTGGGTGCCGACGATGTTCGTGCGGTTCCTGAAACTGCCGGAATCGGTGCGGGCGAAGTACGACGTGTCGTCGATGAAGGTCGCGATCCATGCGGCCGCGCCCTGCCCTGTCGAGGTCAAGCAGCAGATGATGCAATGGTGGGGACCGATCATTCACGAATATTACGCCGGGACGGAAGGCAACGGCTTCGTCGCCGCGAACCCGCATGAATGGCTGGCCCATCCGGGTACCGTCGGCCGGGCCATCGTCGGCGAACTGAAGATCACCGACATGGAAAATCCGGACGAGGAACTGCCACAGGGGGAGACCGGGTCGGTCTTCTTCGCCGGCGGCCCGACCTTCAACTACCACAATGATCCCGCGCGCACGGCCGACTCGGTGAATACCAGGGGCTGGTCGACACTGGGTGACGTCGGCTACCTGGACCCGGACGGGTTCCTGTTCCTGACGGACAGGAAGGCGTTCATGATCATTTCCGGTGGCGTGAACATCTACCCGCAGGAGATCGAGGACCGCCTGCTGCTGCACCCCGATGTCATGGATGCCGCCGTCTTCGGCGTGCCGGACCCGGACCTGGGCGAGCAGGTGAAGGGCGTGGTGCAGCTGATCGACCACGGCAAGGCCGGACCGGACATGGCCGAGGCCCTGATCCAGTTCTGCCGCGAGGCCCTGAGCGGCATCAAGACTCCGAAATCGATCGATTTCGAACCGGAACTGCCGCGCCATGCCAATGGCAAGCTCTACAAGCGCCTGTTGAAGGACCGCTACTGGGGCAACAAGGACAGCCGCATCATCTGAGGCCATCCCCCGGCATCCCGGTCAGGCCGGGATGCCGGAACGCGGTACAGGTCGCCCCCTTCCCCCTCCAACGGGGGAAGGCCGGGGACACCGGGCAGCACGGATCGCAGGCGTCTCGCCGCCATGCGAGGCTGCCTCAGGTGCCCGGTCGCGCCCAACCGGTAATCACGGCTTCGCCTGCCTGGTTGGTGACCTGGACCAGGTAGCGGCTCGGGTCCGCCTCGTCGCGGTGGCCAGCCGCCGTCACCACGTCATCGACACGGACCGGGCGCACGAAGCGCACATCCATCTCCGCCCCGTCGCAGGCCTCTGCCCCGAAGGTCCCGGCCAGCGCGCGCCAGAGCAGGTTCAGCGACAGGGTGCCATGGGCGATGATGCCCCGCATCTCCGTCGTTGCCGCGAATTCGGCATCCAGGTGGATCGGGTTAGGGTCACGCGTGATCTTCGCATAGGCATTGATGCGCGGCTGGGTGATCTTCAGGCTGACCGGCTGCAACTCGCTTGGCATGGCTCTTCCCACCATTCTTCAGGCCGCCCAGATGATGGTCACGATGGTCTCGTAGACCATGCGGCCATCCTGATCCCGGGTTTCGGTCTTCATCTTCACCCAGCGGCGGCCCTTGCGGATTTCCTTCGACAGCGGTGTCGAGGTTGTCGAGAGCACGTCCCCGATGCGCGGGCGGTGATGCAGCACGTAATGCTGGCCCGCATGCAAACCGCCGTCGGGATGGGGATTCGTGAGTTCCAGCTGCGCCGTCATGACGATGGCAGAGATCATGTCCGGCGGCACGGTGTCCGTATTGCCGCCCACGTCATCACCATAGATCGAACGCCAGAGCGCAAGTGCGTCCGCATCGACACGTGTCTCGAAGACACCCAGGGACTCGCCGATCTGGATCCGGTCGTAGGTGAGAAGCTCGCTCAGCATGGCGCCACCAGTGTCAGCGGACGTAGATATGCACCTCGGAGGCACGGGCCTCGGCACTCGTCGTCGACGTCAGGCCCACGCGGTCGGCAGGCAGGCCCATGCCGGTCAGGGTGCGCAGGACCTGGTCCGCATGCTTGCGCGACCGCGACCGCTGCAGCGCGATGTCCGCGGCAGAACCTGCACTCGGAGAAACCGCAACCAGGTCGAAGCGCGCGTCCGGGCGCTGATCCAGCGCGCGGCTTACCGCCGTGTAGAGCGCCTGTTCGTACTGCACGTCCTCGCGGTCGAAGCGGATGACCACCAGCGGACGACCGGTCGCGACCGGAGAGGCCGTGGCGCGCGGCGCCTGCAGACCCGTCGGCTGATAGCCGCTGGTCGGCGGGGCATAGGCGCGCGACGCGAGGCTGGTGCCATACAGCTCACCATTCTTGATGGCGAGTGCCAGCGAACCGAGATTGCGGCGCTCGTTGGCGATATAGGCTGTCTGGCGGCTCACATCGTCGGAAAGTTCGTTCAGCAGGCGATCGATCACCACGACCGTCTTGTTGGTGTCGTCTTCCAGCACCACCAGCTGACGATGATCCTCGTCGATCGCGCCGGCAATGCCGTAGGTCGCGCGGGCGGTTTCGAGCAGGAAGGCTGCCAGGCTGGAATCGGCGGCGACCTCGTTGGCGAGGCCGTTCATCGCTGCGATGTCACTGCTCAGGCGGGTCAGTTCGCTCTGCGCCTGGTTCCACTGGTTCACCACGACCGGGTTGCCGGGGGTGGAGCCGACCTGAAGCCGCGCCTGGATCGCGGCAACCGGGCCGTGATAACGCTGGGCGTTCTGGATGGTCGAGCCGCGAATCTGCGCCAGCGTGGCGTTGCGCTGGTTCAGGCGGCCTTCAAGCTGCCGCAGTTCGGTCGCCAGCTGCTGGACCTTCTGCCCGACAACCGTGTCCGTGGGCTGAAAGCTGGACACGGCCGGGGCCTGGAACGTCGTGGTGCCAAGCGGCGGCGGGCCACCGGCGACCTGTGTCGAAGGGAAAGTCGAGGATGATGCTGCATCCCGGGCTGCGGCACCTGTCGACGCGGCGTCCAGGGCAGCCTGGCGCGCGGCCTGGGCCTGCGGCGAAAGATTGACCTGACGTGGCGCGGCTTCCTTGACGACCGTGCCACCCTCTTCCTCGCCGGCCAGAGAAGGCCAGAGCGAATCGGACACGAAGGTACAGCCGCCCGCGAAGGACGCCATGCTGACCATGAGAAGCCCCGCGACACGATTGGTCCATGGTTCGGGTGATGTCGTGAATGACCGTTTGTTCATTGCAGCAATCTGCCCGCCCATTCCGTAGCCTGTGGCCCTGTCGCCGATTCTCGTCGCCCGACCCTGGTACAGGTCGCTGCGCCGCACTTCGAATTGTCGTTCCGACCCGACAGATACCGCGTCTTG
>CAJYBQ010000169.1 GCA_913064755.1 uncultured Alphaproteobacteria bacterium | reverse complement strand
GGGTCTTGGGCGTTGGTTACAGTGTCACCGTCACTGCGTTCTGGATGGTCGGTGTTCGTGTCATCGAGCCTCTGGGCCTTGTCGTCATCTGTCGTCCGCTGTTGTTCCCGATCGAGATCAACCTGGGCATCGCCCCGATTCATCTGGGCATCTTCATGGTGGTGAACATGGAAATCGGCATGATCACGCCTCCTGTCGGCCTCAATCTGTTCGTTACATCCGGCGTGGCGAACATGCCGATGATGGATGTTGTCAGGGCGGCCTTGCCATGGCTGGGTATTCTGGTGATCTTCCTGATCATGATCACCTATATCCCGATCATCCCGACCTTCCTGCCGACCTACTTCATGGGGCCGGAACTGATCACCAAGTAGCGGGAGAAGCCGTTGACCGAAGATACTGCCGCCGGTTCCAACGTCCCCGCCTATTCGGTCAGCGACCTTTCGGGGGAACTGAAGCGCACGCTGGAAGATCGATTCGGGCGCGTTTCGGTGCGCGGGGAGCTCTCCGGCTTCAAGCGTGCGGCCTCCGGCCACCTCTATTTCGGGCTGAAGGACGAGAAGGCGCTGATCGACGGCATCGTCTGGAAGGGCACTGCCGCGCGGCTCGGCTTCCGGCCCGAGGACGGGCTGGAGGTCATCTGCACCGGGCGCGTCACCAGCTATCCCGCACGGTCCAAGTACCAGATCGTGGTCGACCGCATGGAACCGGCGGGCGAGGGCGCGCTGATGGCCCTGCTGGAACAGCGCCGTCGCATGCTGCAGGTGGAGGGGCTGTTCGCGGCAGAGCGGAAGCGGCCGCTGCCTTTTCTGCCACGCCGGATCGGCATCGTCACCAGCCCGACGGGCGCGGTGATCCGCGACATCCTGCATCGCCTGTCCGACCGTTTCCCGCGGCCCGTGACGGTCTGGCCGGTGCGCGTGCAGGGGGAAGGCGCGGCGGAGGAAATCGCGGCGGCCATCCATGGCTTCAACGCCATGACGGGTGCGGCCCGGCCGGACCTGCTGATCGTGGCGCGCGGCGGCGGCTCCATCGAGGACCTCTGGGCCTTCAACGAGGAGATCGTGGTGCGCGCGGCGGCGGAAAGCGCCATCCCGCTGATCTCCGCCGTCGGGCATGAGACCGACACCACCCTGATCGATCACGCGTCCGATCATCGTGCACCGACACCGACGGCGGCGGCCGAGCGTGCCGTGCCGGTCCGGTCCGACATTGCCCTGCAGATCGGTGACCTGATGCGGCGCGGCGTCACCGCGCTGCGCCGGGTACAGGTGGAACGGCGCAACAGCCTGCAGGGGCTGGCGCGTGGCCTGGTCGATCCGCGCCGGATGCTGCAACAGCATCAGCAGCGCCTGGATGATCTGGCCGATGCCCTGGGCCGGGCGCTCAGGATCAATGCCGCCCATGGTCGGCAGCGCCTGGCAGGCGCGTCGGGCGGCCTGCGCCCCGGCCTGCTGCATCAACCGATCCGGGACGGGCAACAGCGCCTGGCGCGTGCCGAGGCGTCGATGGCGCGGGACCTGAAGCGGGGACTGCAGGATCGACAGCGCAAGCTGGCCAACGCGTCCCGTCTGCTGGAAAGCTTTTCCTATCGCGCGACGCTGGCGCGCGGCTTCGCCGTCGTGCGCCGCGACGGGGCGGCGATGGTCCAGGCCGGTGGTGCCGGGCCGGGGGACGCGCTGGAGATCGAGTTCGCGGACGGGCGGCTGGACGTGATCGCGACGGGCAGCGCGGCCACACCGACCGCTGCTCGGCGTCGACGCGGCAAGACAGGCGCGGCGGATTCGCCCGATGTGCCGGCGAAGCAGGAACAGGGAGACCTCTTTTGATCCGCGTCCTCGCCCCTGTCCTGCTGTTGCTGGCCCTGTTCCTGCCCCATGCGCAGGCGCAGGTGCTCAGCGGTGACCTGGTGCAGGGCGGCATGGTCATCGGCAGGACCCTGCCCGGCACGAAGGTGTTCCTGGGCGACCGGGCCGTCAGCGTGGCCGCATCGGGGGTCTTCGTGCTGGGGTTCGGGCGGGATCATCCGCCGACCGCGAAACTGAGGCTGCTGGGAGAGGACGGCACCGCGTCGGAGTCCGTGCTGGACATCCGCCAGCGGACCTATCGGACCCAGCGCATCGACGGCCTGCCACCGAAGATGGTCACGCCGCCTGCCGAGGTGCTGCAACGCATCCGGCGGGAGAACGGGGAGATCGCGCGCATCCGTGCCGTGGACACGCCCGTGACCTACTTCGAGGACAAGTGGATCTGGCCGACGATCGGCCCCGTGACCGGTGTCTTCGGCAGCCAGCGCATCCTGAACGGCAAGCCCCGCCGACCGCACTTCGGCATCGACATCGCCGCGCCGCGCGGCACGGCTGTCGTTGCACCGCGTGACGGGATCGTGCGGCTGGCGGAGGAAGACCTCTATTACACCGGCGGTACCATCATGCTGGATCACGGTCATGGGATCGTCAGCGTCTATTCGCACCTGTCGCGGATCGACGTGGCGGTCGGTGACAAGGTTGCGGTGGCGTCGATCATCGGCGCGGTCGGCTCCACGGGGCGGTCCACCGGCGCGCACCTGGACTGGCGGATCAACTGGTTCGACCAGCGGCTGGACCCGGCCCTGCTGCTGACCGGCATGCCTGCTGCAGGAGGCTGACTTGAACACGATCGGCGTTGTGGGCTGCGGGGCGATGGGGTTGCCAATGGCACTGGCATTGCGCCGGGCAGGGCACGACACGGTCGGCTACGACGTGCGGCCGGTCGACGAGTTCGGCGCGTTCGCGCCCTTCATGCTGAACAGCCTGGCAGAGATGGCGCAACGGGCGGATACGGTGATTTCCGTGGTGCGCGACAGCGACCAGACGATGGACGTCATCCGCGGCCTCGGGCTGGACCGACCCGCCGGACCCGATGCCCGCATCGGCACCCTCGTCATCTCCTCGACCCTGTCGCCGCGCTTCGTGACGTCACTGCGCGGCATCGTGCGGGACGGGGTCAGGCTGGTCGACGCACCCATGTCCGGGTCCACCTTCCGCGCGAAGGATGGCACGCTGAGCTTCATGCTTGGCGGCGCGGATGCGGACATCGATCCGCTGATGCCCCTGTTCGACGCGATGGGGGAGGAACTTCATCGCCTGGGCCCCTATGGCGCGGGCATGGCGGCAAAGGTGCTGAACAACTTCGTGGCGGCGAGTTCGGCGGCTGCGGTCAGGACCGTGCTGTCACAGGCAAGAGGGCTGGGCCTGGCGCCGGAACGATTGCTGTCGGTGCTGCAGACCAGTTCCGGCGGGACATGGTTCGGTGACAATCTGGCGGCCATCGAATGGGCGGCGGAGCAGTTCGATTCGGGCAATACCTTCGGCATCCTCGACAAGGATGTCCGTGCCTACCTGGATGCGGTGAGTGACGGCGGGGCGCCAGATGCGCTCACCGCCGCCATTCTCGATCGTCTGCGGCATGTTCCAGAGTTTCCCGAGGAATTGTCGAAAAATCAATGACATGCCACATTCATTTCACGTGAAACGGCAGGTTTCATCAGGCTGCTGCTGACGGGCGCGCCTTCATCCGTTCGAACCAGGCAACGACGTTCTTGTTGTCGGGATTGATCTTCTGCCCGACCATCGCCGCGAATTCGACGAAAGCGAACATCAGGATGTCGGCCATCGTGATCCGGTCGCCGCAGAGGAACTGCTTGCCCTCGAGCAGGCCATCGATCCAGGTCAGCTTGTCCTGTGCAAGGGCCTTCAGGCCGTCGGCGGCCTCGGGAATGCAGCGGAAGCGGCTCTCGAACATCTTCAGGCCTTCGGCATAGCGGAAGCCGTTGCCGAGGTTCTCGCAGATGTTCAGGTCGACGCGACGGGTCCACATGCGGGTTTCGGCGCGCTCCTCGGGCGTGGTGCCGATCAGGCTGGTGCCACCGGCCTTGTCGTCCAGGTACTCGCAGATCGCCGTGATTTCGGTGATGACCGTGCCGTCGTCCAGCACCAGCGCGGGGCACTGACCTGCCGGGTTGATCTTCAGGAATTCGGGCTGGCGATTGACGCCGCTGCGGATGTCCACGTCTTCCGACGGAATCTCGACACCCAGCTCGCTCATGAAGATCCGCACCATGCGGGGGTTCGGGCCTACGGAATTGTAGAATTTCATTTCTGCTTCCTCCCTCTGGAATTCGAGCCTGCATCTTATGGCCCCGGCGCGGGGAGGCAACAACCGTTGATCGGTTGCGCCATCAAGGGCGTGTGACACCAGGGCGTGGCTGGGCGGGGGCGGGACTGTCTGCATCAGGCGCTCACGCGCTCAAGCGGGCACCTGGTAGCCGAAACCGCTCGCCGCCTCCCGCACGTGATGCAGGAAGGACCGGGTGAAGCCGCGAAACACGAAGAGGTCCACCGTGATGTCATCGACGCGGTGCAGGGTGACACCCATGTGCGCCGTCACCGTCTCGGCGCTGCCGCCGGGGGCCAGGCTGTCGCGGCGAAAGTCCAGTGGCAGCAGGCGGCTCATCAGGTCCGGCATCGCAGGGCCGGAGACCCGCAGGACCGCGCGGGCATCCGACAGGTCGATCACCGCGCCCAGCCCGGGGTCGATGCCGCGCTCCAGTTCCCGTGCCATTCCGGCCTGTTCGGCGACGACCCACCAGCGACCGGGGGCGAGGTCCAGGATCACGGCGCCGCGCGCGAGTTGCGGCAGGACCATCTGCATGCGGTTCAGGGTATCGGGCCAGCATCCGACCTCGACAATGCTTCCCGGTCGGCGCTCTGCCAGGATCAGCGGCGGGGCTTCCGTTGCTGAAACCGCGCCGTGGCGACCGGCGGGCAGGTGGTTGGCGATGGGCCAGGTCAGGGCGTGATCAACCATGCATGCGGCTCCCGTCCGGGTCGATGAAACAGGGGTCCGTGACCTCCACCTCCACCGAGGTGCCGCGCACCGGGTCGGTCGCGGTCAACCGCTTGCCCAGGTGGGCCAGCCCGCCCTGCAGCAGGCCTAGGGCCACGTAGGTGCCCAGTTCCGGGCTGTAGGTCATGGCGGTGACATGCCCGATGCTCCGCGCGCCGTCGGGTCCTTCCGTGCCGGAGGTATCGACCAGGTGGCTGCTGGGGGAGATACTGGTGCCACTCACCGATGACAGGCCGACGAGCTGTTCCCGATCCGGCCGTTGCAGGTACTCCCGCTGCGCCAGGGTGCTGCCGATGAAGTTCTTGCGCCCGGAAACCATGCGCCCCAGCCCGACATCGGCGGCGGTGGTGCGCCCGTTCAGTTCCCGCCTGGCGACATGGCCCTTCTCGATGCGCAGCGCGCCCAGCGCTTCCATGCCGTAGGGGACGATGCCCGCCTGTTCACCGGCCTGCATCAGGGCCTGCCAGACGAAGGCGCCGGAATGCGCCCCGCAATAGACCTCGTAGGCCATCTCCCCGGAAAAGCTGAGGCGGGCCAGCAGCACATCCACGCCGTGCAGCGTGCCGGGGCGCACGCCCATGAAGGGGAAGGCGGCATCGTCGAAATCAATGTCGTCGATCGCACGGCGCAGCACGTCGCGCGACTTCGGCCCGGCGATGGCAAGCGCGGCCCATTGTTCGGTGACGGAAGTCAGTTTCACCCGCAGGTCCGGCCAGTGCGCCGCCAGCATGAACTCCATGTGCTGCATCACCGGCCCGGCGTTGGCGGTCGTGGTTGTCATCAGGTAGCGCGTTTCCGACAGGCGCCACGTGGTGCCGTCATCGAACAGGAAGCCGTCTTCGCGCAGCATCAGGCCATAGCGGGCGCGTCCGACGGGCAGCTTGGCGAAGCCATTGGCATAGACCCGTTCCAGGAACACGGTGGCGTCCGGTCCCTGCACGTCGATCTTGCCCAGGGTTGAGACATCCACCATGCCGACGCCACCGCGCACCATGGACAGTTCGCGGACATAGCCCGCCTCCAGCGGTTCGGCGCCGTCGGGGTAATAGCGCGGGCGGAACCACGGCCCCGCCTGCATCATCTCCGCCCCCTGCGCCACGTGCCAGTCGTGCATCGGCGTCAGGCGCTTCGGCCGCAGGGCCTCGCCCACCTCCGGCCCGGCGAGGGCGCCGATGCTGACCGGCGTGTAGGGCGGGCGGAACCGCGTGGTCCCGGCGTCGGGGATGGATATGCCCCGCGCGTCGGCCATCAGCGCCAGCCCGACCACGTTGGAGGTCTTGCCCTGGTCGGTCGCCATGCCGAGCGTGGTGTAGCGTTTCAGGTGCTCCACGGATCGGAAGCCCTCGCGGTTGGCCAGGCGGATATCATCGACGGTGACATCGTGCTGGAAATCGACGAAGGCCTTGCCGTGCCTTTTCTGCTTGTCGCGAATTTCGAAGATGCCGGGCATGGCACCGGGGCCGCGATCCCCGTCAACGGACGGCACGGCGGTGGCGACGGTCCGGTGGCCAAGCTCCGTCGCGATCTCCGCGCCCGTGCGGGCGCCGTCGCCCAGTGCACCGGCCAGGGTCAGTTGCCCGGTCGCGGCACCGGTCGCCACCCAGCTTTCCCGCGCCTCGCCCGGCACGAAGGACTGCAGGGCGCGGTCGAACCTTGCCGGGCCGCCGGCCTGCGATGCGAGGTGGATGACCGGGTTGAAGCCGCCGGAGACCAGCAGGGTATCCACGGCAATGCGCTCCCCGCCGGGCAGGGCGCCACGGGCAATGTCGAAGGGGGCGGCGTGGATGCTGCTGACCCGCTTGCCACCCTTCGCGACGACCACGGCCTGTTGCAGCCGCAGGTCCAGCCCGCGGGACGTGACGCCAGCCGCCACTTCTGCACCGACCGCGTCCCGTGGATCGATGATGGCGGCGATGCGGATACCGGCATCATGCAGCGCGAAGGCCGCGCCATAGGCCATGTCATTGCTGGCGAAGAGTGCCACGTCCTGCCCCGGAACCACCGCGTGGCGGGCCAGGTAGCGTTCTGCCGCGCCGGCCAGCATGACGCCCGGCAGGTCATTGCCCGCGAACGCGATGGGCCGTTCGAACGCGCCCGTGGCCAGCACCACCCGGTCGGCG
>CAJYBQ010000168.1 GCA_913064755.1 uncultured Alphaproteobacteria bacterium | reverse complement strand
CTGCTGCCGATCCTGATGCGCCACGGCCTGGCGCCGTTCAAGACCACGCGGCTGCCGCTGCACGGCGTTCGCGCGGCGGTGAATTCCGTCGCGATGCTGCTGTTCTTCTATGGCATCACCACCGGCATCGCGCTGGGCATGGTGCAGGCCCTGACCTTCACCGCGCCGCTCTTCGTCTCGGTCCTGGCGGTGCTGTTCCTGGGGGAGCGGTTTCGCGCCCATCGCACGGCGGCGCTGGTCATCGGCTTCGCCGGCACGCTGATCATACTCCGCCCCGGCATCGCCGACATCCATCCCGGCGCGATCTACATCCTCTGTTCCGCCATGGTCTGGGGCGTCGCCATGATCATCATCAAGCGCCTGACCGCCACCGACTCGGCCGTCACCGTGGCGCTCTACATGGTGCTGTTCATGGGGCCGATCTCGGGCATTGCCGCCGCCTTCGTCTGGACCTGGCCCACGCCGGAGCAGTGGCCGTGGCTGGTCGCCATCGGCATTGTCGGTACCGTCGCGCAACTCAGCTTCACGCAGGCTTTCCGCATGGCGGAGGCAACCGCCGTGCTGCCGTTCGATTTCGCCAAGCTGATCTTTTCCGCCGCCCTGGGCTATGTCTTCTTTGCCCAGGTGCTCGACTTCTGGGTCTGGATCGGCGGCGTGCTCATCTTCCTCGGCGGGTTCTACATTGCCTGGCGGGAGCGCAAGGTCAAAGGCAAGGTCGAAACCGTGACCGATCCGGCACAGACCGTTTGACATGAACACCAACCAATCAACACGTCGCACGAACAACCGACGGGGAGAGACAGCATGACCGCACAGCCAGAACCCGATTACGCGACACCGTTCAAGGGGCTGAAGGTGCTCGACCTCAGCCAGGGCGTGGCCGCGCCGCATTGCGGCATGCTGCTGGCGCTCTACGGCGCCGACGTGGTGAAGGTGGAACCCTTTGCCGGTGACTGGATCCGCCCCATCGGCGTCCACAAGGGGGAGCATTCCGCGCACAGCGTCTACTACAGCCGCGGCAAGCGCTCCATCGCGCTGGACCTGAAGCACCCGGACGGCCTCGCCATCGTGCAGAAGCTGGCGGCGGAGGCCGACGTGATGCTGGAAAGCTTCCGTCCCGGCGTGTCCGACCGGCTGGGCGTCGGCTATGAGGCGATGCGCGCCCTCAACCCCGGCCTGCTCTATGTTTCCGTGTCCGGCTTCGGCCAGACCGGCCCGTACCGGGAACGCCCCTGCACCGATACCGTCGCGCAGGCCTTCTCGGGCCTGATGAGCCTGAACACCGCGCCCGACGGCACCCCGGTGAAGGTCGGGGCCGTTGTGGTCGATACCCTGACCGGCCTCTTCGCCTACCAGGCCGTGGCAACCGCCATCTATGCCCGTCGCAACGGTGGCGCAGGCAGGCACCTGGACGTCAGCCTGATGGGTGGTGCCGCTGCCCTGCTGGCACCGAAGGTTCTGGAGGCGGCGATCAGCGGCCAGACCCCCGCGTCATTCAACCCGCCCGCGGGAAATTACCAGACCAGCGATGGCTGGATCGCCGTCACCCTGGTCCGCGATATCGAGTTTCCCCTGATCTGCGACACGATCGGCCTGCCGGAGATCGGGGCCGACCCCCGGCTGCAGAACTTCGCCGACCGTGGCCGGCACCTGGACGTCATCCGCGACGCCTTCGTGCCCCGGTTCCGGGAGAAGACGTCCGCCGAATGGCTCGACCTGCTGAAGGCGAAGAAGATTCTCTGCGATCCGGTGATGGACCTGCCGACCTGGCTGGAACATCCGCACGTGCAGGAAACCGACACTGCCCCGGTCGCCGCCCAGCCCGGCTTCGGCGACAGCCCGCTTGTGCGGGTCCCCGGCGCACTGCAGTCCCCGGCGGATATCGCGGATGCCCCGGAGATCGGCGAACAGGGCGCGGACATCCTCGCCGCACTCGGCTACAGCGCCGACGAGATAACGGCCCTGGCCAGCGGCGGTGCGGTGCAGTTGCGACAGGGGTAAGCCCCGGCACGATGGCCCGCCGTCACTTGAACGCAGGCATGACCTCTGCCGCGAACAGGCGCAGGGATTGTTCCAGGGCGTCGGTGGGGATGCCGGGCAACTGCATCCGCAGGATGATTTCCGTCGGTGCCAGCCGGTCGATCAGTTCCTGGATGTCGCGGCGCATCACCGCCGGGTCGCCGACCATGTAGCGGCTGGCGAAGTTGTGGAACTTCACGGCGGAGGCTTCCGTGACCAGGTCGCCGTTGTCGTTGCGCAGACCGCGTTCCCCCTCTGCCGACTTGCGGGCGTAGAGACTGAACATCTGCTCCAGTGCCGGACCGGCCAGGCGCTCTGCCTCCGCTGTCGTGGGGGCGACGAAGGCCTCCCGGATCACGGGGCGCTCTTCGGGCACGTAGCCGACTTCCGCCGCGACCTTTTCGTAGCGTTCGAAATGCTCCACCAGTTCGCCCAGCGCATGGCGCGGCGACGCGGAAACCGGCACCCGGCGGCGGGCGGCGCGAGCCAGCAGCTTCGGGCCGGAGACGCCGTACCAGATCGGCAGTTGCTTCTGCACCGGCCCCGGCATCAGGGCGACGTTGGGCACCTGGAACAGCTTGCCCTCGAATCCGACATCTGACGGGTTGGCCCAGCCGTGCTGCAGGAAATCGATGATCTCCTCATGCAGGCGGAACCGGTCCTCGTAGGTAACGCCATAGGCCTCGAATTCCTCCGACACGTATCCCGGCGAGGTGCCGAGCGTGACCCGCCCGCCGGACAGGTTGTCCAGCGTCATCAGGTCTTCCAGCAGGCGCAGCGGCTGGCACAGGGTCACCACCATGATGTTGGTGGCGAGCCGCATCCGCTGTGTCAGTCCCGCCGCCTTGGCCAGCACCAGCAGCGGGTTGGGCGCCCAGCCGTTCGACTGGAAATGGTGCTCCGTCGTGTGGAACGCGTGGAAGCCGAGTTGTTCCGCCAGCGGCAGCAGGCGGTCCATCTCCCGAAACGTGTCCAGGTGAGACATGGGGGAACCGGGTTCCACCACGAAACTGTACATCAGCGAGAATTTCATGGCGCACTCCCCCTCAAGGCAAACATGGCGAGCGGGAAGTATGCCCGAGGTGGCGTGCAGCGATAAGGGACAGACTTGGGCGACGGTCGCCTAAAGCCAGTCCTGAAGCGCATGCGGGGCTGGCAGGCGTTCAGCCAGTCCCTCGCACTGTCACCCCGAACACCCGCCCGCGGCCTAGTCGCCCATCGCGTCGCGATAGAGCGCCGCGAACCCCGCCTCGTCGACCGGGCGGGCATTGGTGGCGCGGGTGGGATCGTCCAGGGCATGTTCGATCATGCCCGGCACCATCTCGTCGGTGATGCCCATTTCACGCAGGTTGGCGGGCATGCCGATACGGGCGTTCAGTTCCTCGATCGCCTTGTCCAGCGGTGCGCCGTCGGGCAGGCCCATGGCTTTCCGCATGCGGTCTTCCTTGTCGCCCAGCACCGGCTGGTTGTAGCGCAGGCAGGCGGGCAGGCAGACAGCGTTCAGGGTGCCGTGATGCAGGTTCAGTTCGCGGATGCGGCCGGCGGCATGGCTCATCGCATGCACCGCGCCCAGTCCCTTGGTGAAGGCCAGCGCGCCCTCGGCAGCGGCGATCATCATCTGCTTGCGGCCCTCGCGGTCCTCCCCGTTGGCGACGACGCTTTCCAGGTGCCCCTGGCCCACGGCGCGCCACAGGCCGTCGATGCCGATGGCTTCCGCCGCCGGGTTCTCCGTCGGACTCATCACCGCTTCCATCAGGTGGGTCACGGCGTCCATGCCGGTGGCGGCCGTCAGCCGTTTCGGTAGGCCCACGGTCAGCTCCGGGTCGCAGAGCGCGACCTTGGCGATCATGTTGGGGCTGCCGAAGATCAGCTTGCGGCCGTCTTCGGTGATGATCACCGCGCCCCGGCTGACTTCGGAACCGGTGCCGGACGTGGTCGGGATCGCGATCATCGGTGCGCAGGGGCCGATCTTCATCGCCCCGCCGGTCATGATGTTGTATTCGATCAGCGGCTCCGGATGGGTGGCGAGCAGCGACACCCCCTTCGACAGGTCCATGGAAGACCCGCCGCCCAGCGCGATGATGCCGTCGCAGTCATTCTCCCGATACATGGCCAGCGCATCCTTCACCGCCGTCTCGGTCGGGTTCTCGGGCGTGCCGTCATACAGGCTGACCTGCACATCGTTCGGAATGCGGCCCCGGATCTGGTCGGCGATGCCGAGATCGACCAGCCCCTTGTCTGTACAGATCAAGGGCCGCTTGATGCCCAGCGTTGCCAGCGTCTCCGCCAGCATGTCGATGGCCCCGTGCTCGATGTGGCACTGGTTGACGAAGGTGAAGATTGCCATGGTCGTGATGCTCCCCTGTTCTGACGCGATCCTGCCGTGATTTGACGGCCCCGTACAGTATCGATCCACCGCGAAGGACCGCCAGACCGGGGTGATTTCGCAATCCTGCCATCCCGCCCAGCCGTCTTGACCCGGCGGCAGGGCCTGTCACCATACCGGCAACATGCAGGAATGATCGGGGAGGATCAGGCACCATGATGACGGGTGAGGAATACAAGGCATCGCTGAACGACGGTCGCGCGACCTATTTCGAGGGGCGCAGGGTCGATGACATCATGGCCGACAAGCTGATGGCCGAGGCAGCGGAGGTCATCGCCAAGGGCTATGACCTGCTCTACCAGCCCGGCGCGGAGGCGACGAGGCCGCTGATGGACGTGCCCCGTTCCGCCGAGGAACTGAAGGCTCGGCTGCCGCTGCTGCGGTCGGTCGACATCGTGGCGAATACCACCAACCAGTCGATCATGACCCTGATGACCGCCGCCGGGCGCATCGGCGGGGAGCATCCCGAATATGCCGAACGCATCAATGCCTGGGTCGAGGACGCCCAGGCCCGCGATATCCGCATCACCGAATGCATCACCGACGGCAAGGGCGACCGGTCGCTCAGCCCCGGCAAGCAGCCGGACCCGGACGCCTATACCCGCGTGGTGGAACGGCGCAGCGACGGCGTCGTCATTCGCGGGGCCAAGCTGCACATAACCGGCGCATCGCTGGGCCATGAAACCATGGTCATCCCGACGAAGGCGATGAAGCCGGGCGAGGAGGACTACGCCATTGCCTGTGCCGTGCCGGTCAACGCACCGGGCGTGAAGATCGTCAACACGTCCTATGCACCGCGACACGAGGACGACCGTGATTTCCCGGTCAGCCGCCAGAACCACATGCCGGAAGGCTTCGTCATCTTCGACGACGTGTTCGTGCCGACGGAACGCATCTTCCTGAACGGCGAGGTCAAGCACGCCGGGCAGTTCGCCCATTCGCTCGGTCTCTGGGAGCGGCTGGGTGGCCTGACCTTCATGTCGGACGAGGCCGATGAACTGGTGGGCTTCGCGCAGCTGATCGCGGAGGCGAACGGGCTGGAGAAGGTCGCCCACGTGCGCGAGAAGATCTCGGAGATGATCATCCACGCCACCCTGATCCGGGCCTCGCTGGAGGCGGCGATTGCCAATTGCACGATCGGGGAGAACGGGGCCGCGTTCCCGTCGGAACTGTTCACCAATGCCGGCAAGTACCAGGCCGCCACCCAGTACAACCTGATGTGCCGTCATCTGCATGACATCTCGGGCGGTTCCGTGCTGACCGCGCCCGGCATTGCCGACCTGGAGAACAACGAGGTCGGGCCGCTGATCCGCAAGTACATGTCGGCCAGCCCGAACGTGGACGGCGAGACCCGGATCAAGCTGTTCCACGCCATCCGCGACCTGACCGCCGACGCCATGGGCGGCTGGCGCTATGTCACCAACATCCAGGCCGGTGGCGGCCTCTATGCCCAGCGCATCGTGACCCGCAAGCACTACGACATGGAAGGCGCGAAGCGGAAGGCACTGCACGCGGCACGCATGCTGCCGGAAGGGGATGCGGCGGAGTAATCTGCCCGGCTGACAGCGTACGGGGGAGTCCTGGCCCGGGTCAGGCTGCCCTGCCTGCTGCTTCGGACGCGGCGGCGATCTCGGCCTCCGGGATCACGTCGACCTCGACCTTCAGTTCGTGCTCGCCACCGCCGGTGATGACGCCCTTGACGGGAACGACGTCGCGAAAGCCACGTCCCCAGGCCACGGTGATATGGCCGTCGCCGGTGATGACACCGTTTGTCGGATCCAGGTCGACCCAGCCGAAGCCCGGCACATGCACCCTGACCCAGGCATGGGACTGGTCCGCCCCCACCAGGCGCGGCTGACCCGCGGGCGGTTCGGTGACGAGATAGCCGGAGACGTATCCGGCGGGCAGGCCGAGCGTGCGCAGGGCGGCGATCATCACCCTCGCGAAATCCTGGCAGACGCCGCGCCTCGTCCGCAGCACGGTGGCCAGCGGCGTCGATACCGTGGTGGCCCCCGGATCGTAGGCGAAGTCGCGGAATATCCGTCGCGTCATGTCCAGCGCCCCGGCAAGCACGGGCACCCCGGCCGGGAACGACGGTCGCGCAAAGGCACGCAGGGCATTGGCCAGCGAAAGCGGCTCCACCCGTTGTGCATATGTATCCAGCAGATGATGATCGGTGCCCCGCGCAGCCGGAACGGTATCCGACGCGGCGTCCCATGCGGGCGTCCGGTCGGGATCGGGCCAGTCGGGCGCAGCCACGGCGACCAGGCTGCTGGCCGTGACCTCGAACCGGTCGTGCGGCACATCCAGGTCGAAGTGATGCGCCACGTTGCCGAACAGGTCGGTGCGCATTGCCGGCGACGCCCCGGGCACCGGCGAGATCGAGATGTGGCTTTCCAGGCATTGCTGGTTCGGCGTCTCGCGCGGGGTCAGGTAGAGCAGGGCCTCCGACCCCAGCACCTCCCCCCCATACCTATAGCCGGGGCGGCCGCGGCTCCCATACCCCGTCAGGCACACCTCGTCGCACCATCGTCCCTCACAGTCGATGCAGCAGTACTCCCTGCTCTCTGCTCCTCCACCCAGTCCGCGTCGGCCCTCCCCC
>CAJYBQ010000167.1 GCA_913064755.1 uncultured Alphaproteobacteria bacterium | reverse complement strand
CATCAGCATATTGCGACCGGCGGCGCCGGCGGCAAGGGGATCAGCAAAAGGTGAAGTCGGCTGACCGAATCAGGGCGACCGTGCAATGCTTGGGTGATTCGCACCCACTGTCACCACCCCCTCCAGCGACTGGCCAGACCAAACCCCATGACCACAACCATCGGCCTTCTTTCCACCGAGCAGCCGCCAACCGCGCTGGTCCTGGCCCTCGCGCCGGTTCTGGCGGCATCCGGGGTCCAGGTGATCGCCGCCGTCGATGATTTCCTGGGGTTCGACATCGACAGGCGGGCAGCGGCGGGATTGATGCTGATCCCCGGTTCGGGCGCGTCAGCCGCGGAGCGCATACCGGCGGAGCGGGTGTTCTGGATCGGCGAACCACCCTTCACCCCGACGCCGCCGGTCGGGCGCACCCTCGGCAAGGCACGGTTTCACGAGGTCGTGGGCCTGCTGAACGGGCACGCCAACGGTGGCACCCTGCATCGCGCTGTGCAGGAAACCGGGTCCTTCATCCTGTCGGGCCTGCGCATCTTCGACCAGACCAGTGCCGCCTATGCCATCGACGGCGCATTGAAATCCGGCACGGCCGCGGAACGCTTTGCCGCTGTCTTCGGGCATGAGGTGATGAGCGATCCCGGGCTGCGGGCACCCTTGCCTGCCACCCGTCGGGATGTCATTGCCCCCCGCCGCGCCAAGGTCAGCGGCTGGTCCGCCGGTCCGCTGCGCGCCGCCCTGAACGCGTTGGGCAATGGTGGCGCCATCGGTCGGCTGGTACCGCCCGGCACCGCCACCGGCCCCCGCAAGCCGGTCGCACGGCTGTATGCCACGGACCCGGAACAGGTCGATGCGGCCCAGTCCCTGCTGGTTGACGCGCTGGTTCTGGAGTAACAATTGGAACCGGAACGGGGATCGGGGCCAGCGTCGCCCGCGCCCCGCGTGCCCATCAGCGAAAGGATTTCGTCATGCAGACCATATTCATCTGGGTGAAGTGCCAGTTGGGCCAGGCCTATGCCGTCGCGGCAGAAGCCGTGGAGACGGTGGAACAGGTGTCCGAAGTCCATTCGGTCTCCGGTGAGTGGGACCTGTTGATGAAATGCTACCTGTCCGACACGCAGGACATCGGTCATTTCGTCAACGAACACATCCAGCTGCTCCCCGGCGTGAAGGACACCTTCACCACGATCACCTTCAAGGCGTTCTCCTGATCCCATGCCGCAGATGGATCCCGCGCACGACCTGCTGCTGCTGATCGACATCCAGAACGACTTCTGTCCCGGCGGCGCGCTGGCCGTGACCGACGGCGACGCGGTGGTGCCGCTGGCCAACCGGTTGAGCCACCGGTTCAGCCATGTCGCCCTGACACAGGACTGGCATCCGGCAGGACACTTCTCGTTCGCATCGAGCCACGCCGGGGCGACACCGTTCAGCGTGATCGCGGCCGATCACGGACCGCAGACCCTCTGGCCGGACCATTGCGTGCAGGGCACCGACGGGGCCGCGTTTCACCCTGACCTGGATACCGACGCGGCGGAGGTCATCATCCGCAAGGGCTGCCGCCCCACGCTGGACAGCTATTCCGCGTTCTTCGAGAACGACGGCAGCACCCCCACGGGGCTTGCCGGTTACGTGCGCGACCGGGGATTCAGCCATGTCGTCATGGCCGGACTGGCGACGGATTTCTGTGTTGCCTGGTCCGCGCTGGATGCGCGACGGCTGGGCCTGGACGTCAGCCTGGTCCTGCCTGCCTGCCGCGCCATAGACCAGGATGGATCGCTGGACGCCGCGATGGCCGAGATGACGGCAGCCGGTGTCGTGCTGTCACAGGCCTGAAAGACGGCTCTGGCACAAGGTCGCGATCCGGCGACCGCGGGGTTACGGTCGCCATGTGCAACAGGTGAGATCAGATGCCAGACGCCATCGCCACAGCTTCCGACGCGGTTTCCTTCGATGAAGCCGACGACCGCAACACTCCGCGCCCGCAGACCACGGACTTCGCGGCGATCGTGGACCGTGCGCAGTCGCGGCGCAGCTTCATGGGCGGTGCGATCGCCTTTGGCGCCAGCGCCTTCGTCATGGGAACAACCGCGCTGACACCGACCCGTACCCGTGCCGCAGCCCATGCCGCGGCCGGCCGCCTCGGCTTCGACGCGGTTCCCGCCAACACCCTGGACACCATCACCGTGCCGGACGGATTTTCCTGGCACATCGTTGCCCGCTGGGGTGACCCGATGTTCCCCGGTGCAGCCGGTTTCGACCAGGCAAGCCGTGGCACCGGCGCCACGCAGGAACGCGCATTCGGCGACAACAACGACGGCATGGCCATGTTCGCCCACAAGGGGCGCAACATCCTGGCCGTGAACAACGAATACACCAACCGCGCGATCATCTTCGGCAACCGTGCCAGCCGTCGACCGGAGAACGACGACGACGTGCGCAAGGGCAAGGCCGCCCATGGTGTCAGCGTGATCGAGGTCAGGGAAACCGATGGCTACTGGCGGATCGTGCAGGATTCGCCGTTCAACCGTCGCATCACGGCCGACACGCCGATGGAGATCACCGGTCCGGCCCGCGGGCACGACCTGCTGAAGACTGCCGCCGACCCGACCGGCACCCTTTCGCTGGGCACCTGGAACAACTGCGGCAACGGTCGCACGCCCTGGGGCACCTACCTGGCGTGCGAGGAAAACTTCAACGGCTATTTCTCCTCCAGCGATCCGGATCACGTGCCCTCGGCCGAACTCCGCCGCTATGGCGTCTCGACCACGGACCGGGGCTATGCCTGGGCCACGACCGATGAGCGCTTCGACATCTCGAAGCACCCGAACGAAGCCAACCGCGCCGGCTATGTCGTGGAGATCGACCCCACCGACCCGACATCCATGCCGAAGAAGCGCACCGCCCTCGGGCGCTTCAAGCACGAGAATGCGGAGGTCGTGGTGGCCGTCAACGGCCAGGTCGTCGTCTACCTGGGGGACGACGAACGGGGGGAGTTCCTCTATCGCTTCGTCAGCGCGGGCAAGTACACACTTGGGGGCGACAACAGTGAGTTGCTGGAAGACGGCAAGCTGTATGTGGCGAAGTTCACCGACGACATGCGCGGTGAATGGGTGGAACTGACCCCGGCGACAACCGGCATGGCAAGTGATGCGGAAATCCGCATCCACACCCGGCAGGCCGCCTCCGCCGTCGGCGCCACCACCATGGATCGCCCCGAATGGGTCGCGGTCAATCCGCACCGGGTCGAGGCCTATTGCTGCCTGACCAACAACAAGAACCGCGGCATCAAGCCGAACGCCGGCGGCGACGCCACCCCGGTCGGTGGTCCGAACCCGCGCCGGGCCAACCTGTATGGCCAGGTCGTGCGCTGGGTGCCCGACAATGGTGACCACACGGCCAACAGCTTCGGCTGGGACCTGTTCGTGACCGCGGGCAACCCTGTCGTCCACGGCGATGCCCGGGCCGGTTCGGCCAACGTCACCGCGGACAACATGTTCAATTCGCCCGACGGTCTCGGCTTCGACAGCAAGGGCCTGATGTGGATCCAGACCGACGGCAATTATTCCGATGACGGGGACTTTGCCGGCCAGGGCAACAACCAGATGCTGGTCGCCGATCCGGTCAGTGGCGAGATCCGCCGGTTCCTGGTGGGGCCGAAGCAATGCGAGATCACCGGCCTCACCTTCTCCCCCGACCGTCGCACCGTGTTCATCGGCGTGCAGCACCCGGGCGAGAAGGGCGACAGCCATTTCCCCGACGGCGGTCAGTCGGTGCCCCGCTCCGCCGTGGTGGCCATCCGCCGCGACGACGGCAAGCCCATCGGCTGAGCGCCCCGTCGCCCGATCGAAACGGACCAGGGGGCGGTCAACGCATGGCCGCCCCCGATTTCGTGGCAACCTGTCAGCTTGCAGCGGACGCGGTGCGCGGCTAATGAAGCCTCATGACAGACAAGCTTCAGATCGCGCTGGCCCAGGCCAACCCGACCGTCGGTGATGTGCAGGGGAATCTTGCGCTTGCCCGTGAAATCCGTGCCGAGGCCGCTGGCCTGGGCGCTGACCTCGTGCTTTTCCCGGAACTGTTCCTGATCGGCTATCCGCCGGAGGACCTGGTGCTGAAACAGGCCCTGCAGGATGACGCGATCGCCGCCGCCGAGACGCTGGCCGCCGAAACCGGCGATGGCGGCCCGGCCATGCTGCTGACCACCTGCTGGCGCGAGGACGGAAAGCTCTACAACGCGGTCCTGCTGCTGGATGATGGCGAGGTGAAGGCGGCGCGTTTCAAGCACGACCTGCCGAATTACGGCGTCTTCGACGAGAAACGGCTGTTCGCCGCCGGCGCCCTGCCCGGCCCGGTCAATTTCCGTGGCGTCCGGCTGGGCGTGCCGATCTGCGAGGATATCTGGACCCCGGACGTGGTCGAATGCCTCGCCGAGACCGGGGCCGAGATCCTGCTGGTGCCGAACGGTTCGCCGTTCGAGGACGACAAGGTCGACGTCCGGCTGAACCACGTGGTCGGCCGGGTGACGGAGACCGGTCTGCCGCTGGTCTATCTCAACCAGATCGGCGGGCAGGATGAACTGGTGTTCGACGGTGGCTCTTTCGTCATCAATGCCGATTGTTCCGTTGCCGTGCAGATGCCGGAGTTCGAAAGCGCCCTGGTGCTGACGACCTGGAACCGCGAGGCGGATGGCTGGGTCTGCGAGAAGGGACCGGATGCGGCACCCCGATCCCGGCTGGAAAGCATCTACCGCGCCATGATGCTGGGCCTGCGGGACTACGTGAACAAGAACGGCTTCCCCGGCGTGCTGCTGGGCCTTTCGGGCGGCATCGATTCCGCCCTGAGCGCCGCCGTCGCCTCCGACGCCCTGGGGCCGGAGCGGGTCTGGTGCGTCATGCTGCCGTCGAAGTACACCAGCCAGGAAAGCCTGGACGATGCGGCCCAGAATGCCCGCCTGATGGGCGCCCGGCTGGACACGGTCTCGATCGCGGAATCCGTGGATGCGGTGGAGGGCGCGCTGGCGCATGTCTTCGAAGGCCATGCCCCCGACATCACGGAAGAGAACATCCAGTCCCGTGCGCGCGGCCTGATCCTGATGGCCATGTCGAACAAGTTCGGCCACATGCTGCTGACCACCGGCAACAAGTCGGAGATGTCGGTGGGCTATGCCACCATCTACGGCGACATGGCCGGCGGCTATTCGGTGCTGAAGGACCTCTACAAGACCACCGTCTTCGCCCTGTCCGACTGGCGCAACCAGCACAGGCCGTCCGACGCGCTGGGCAGGACCGGGCGCGTGGTGCCGCAGAACATCATCGACAAGCCACCCTCGGCCGAATTGCGCCCGGACCAGAAGGACGAGGACAGCCTGCCCCCCTACGACCAGCTTGACGATATCCTGACCTGCCTGGTGGAACGGGAAATGTCGTTCGAGGACATCGTGGACCGGGGCCATGCACCGGACGTGGTGGAACGTATCGAGCATCTGCTCTATGTCGCCGAGTACAAGCGGCGCCAGGCACCGCCGGGTGTGAAGATCACCACCCGCAGCTTCGGCCGCGACCGCCGCGATCCCATCACCAACCGCTTCCGCGACGCTGTCTGAGGTGGCGAAACCCTCCGCACCTCGTGTCCGGTTCGCCCCCAGCCCGACCGGTGAACTGCATCTCGGCAACATCAAGGCGGCAGTGATCAACTGGCTGTATGCCCGGGCCAACGGTGGGCAGTTCGTGCTGCGCATCGACGACACGGATACCGAGCGATCGACACCGGCCTTCGAGGCCGGGATCATTGCCGACCTGCAGTGGCTGGGCCTGGACTGGGACGCTTTCGCGCGGCAGTCGGAACGGAACGCCTGTTACGAGGCCGCCATCCAGCACCTGCGCGATACGGACCGTCTCTACGCCTGCTACGAAACGCCAGAGGAACCCGACCGCCAGCGTGGCCTGCAACGCGCCGCCGGTCGACCGCCGGTCTATGACCGCGCCGGGTTGAAGCTGACCGCGGCGGAACGGGCAGCGCATGCGGCAGAGGGCCGCCGGCCCCACTGGCGATTCCTGCTGAATCAGACCCGCGTGACCTGGGACGACCTGGTTCGCGGGCCGCAGGATGTGGATGCCGCGTCGCTCTCCGACCCGGTCCTGATTCGTGAAGACGGTCGCCCGCTCTACACGATCACGTCCGTCGTCGATGATGGCGAGATGGGGATCAGCCACGTCATTCGCGGGGAGGATCACGTGGCCAATTCGGCGGCGCAGATCCAGTTGTTCGAAGCCCTGGGTCACGCGGTTCCGGCCTTCGGTCATTTCGCGCTGATCGTGGAAGCCGACGGTTCCCCGCTGTCGAAGCGACTGGGCAGCCGCACGGTCCAGGCATTGCGTGAACAGGGGATCGAGCCGATGGCGCTGGTCAGCCTGCTGTCACGCCTGGGCACCGCGCTGCCGGTGGAGGCTTTCGCGGACCACGAAGCGGCGGCAGCGGGGTTCGACCTCGCCAGCTTCGGACGTGCCGCCGCGCGCTTCGACGAACGCGAACTGCAGAAGCTTTCGGCCACCCTGGTGCACGGACTGTCCGCCGACGCGGCGGCATCGCGGCTTGGCACCGAACTCGACCCCGCCTTGTGGGAAGCCGTGAGCGGTAACCTGGAGCGATTGCAGGACATCCGGATATGGCAGGACATCGTCGCCGCGCCGATCAGGCCGGTGATCGACGATCCGGACTTCACCCGTCGCGCGGCGGAACTGTTGCCGGACGGGGAACTGGATCAGGAAAGCTGGGGCATCTGGACCAAGGCCGTGCGGAGCGAAACCGGGCGCAAGGGCCGCGAGTTGTTCCGCCCGCTGCGCCTGGCCCTGACGGCACGGGAACATGGACCCGAAATGAAGGCCCTGCGGCCGCTCATCGGGCGGGAAAGAACGCTTGGACGGCTGAAAGGCGAGACGGCCTGAGGCCATACCCCTGCGGCTGTCCCGCATTCATGATCGTGCCGCTGCGTGCTGCCACCACGGACCTGCCCGGGGCAGG
>CAJYBQ010000166.1 GCA_913064755.1 uncultured Alphaproteobacteria bacterium | reverse complement strand
ACGCGCACCGCGGGCAGGGGGGCGCTCAGTCGGCTCTGCGGTCCCAGGGTGAGGATGGGCGGGGGCGGAGGGGCCGGAGGGACGATGTAGTGGGTCGTGGTCGGCAGGCCCATGCCCAGGGTGAGGGACAGCACGGCGTCCAGGAACAGGATGGCCATGATGTTGCCGCCCGAAAGCACTTCCACCACGTCCGCCAGGGAGGAACCGACACTGGTCTGGCTGACGGCGCCGACGATGATGCCGGCGGTCGCCGTGGCGATGCCGATGCCGATCATGTTGCGTGCGCCCGAGATCAGACCTTCGATCAGGTCCATGAAACCGACCCGCAGGTTGGCCGCGAACGAAGAGCCTTCGCCCCGGAACAGGGCCATCAGCGGCCGCTGCGTCACCAGGATGAAGATCATGTAGGCGGCGGCCCAGAATGCGGACAGGCCCGGGGAGAGGCGGTCGACCATCAGTGCCCAGACCAGCACCACGACCGGCAGGATGTAATGCAGCCCGGACCGGATCGTCGGCCCCGGCACCGGCAGCACCGTGACCGGCGCGTTCGGGTCTTCCAGCTTCAGCGGCGGCACGGTGGAGGCCAGCTTCAGCAGGGCGACATAGGCCGCGGTCAGGGCCGCGAAGACGACATAACCGGCAGCATCGCCGAACGTCGGCCTGATCCAGCCCATGCCGTAATAGACGATCAGGGACAGGGCGCAGATCACGGCAATCGTGAAGCTCATGCCGATCAGCCGCTGCACGATGGGCTTCGGCGTGTAGCTGCGGGGCAGGCCCTGCATGCCGGCCTTCATCGCCTCCAGATGCACGATGTAGACGAGGGCGATGTAGGAAATCACCGCAGGCAGGAAGGCATGCGTCACCACGTCGAAATAGGGGATGCCGACATATTCGACCATCAGGAAGGCCGCGGCACCCATGACCGGCGGCATGATCTGACCGTTGACCGACGACGCGACCTCGACCGCGCCCGCCTTCTCCGACGAGAAGCCGACGCGTTTCATCAGCGGAATGGTGAAGGTACCGGTCGTCACCACGTTGGCGATGGAGGAGCCGGAGATCAGGCCCGTCATGGCCGAGGAAACGACGGCGGCCTTTGCCGGGCCACCGCGCAGGTGACCCATCAGGGAAAAGGCGACCTGGATGAAGTAGTTGCCGGCCCCGGCCTTGTCGAGCAGGGAGCCGAAGAGGACGAACAGGAACACGAAGGATGTCGACACGCCCAGCGCGATGCCGAAGACGCCTTCCGTCGTGACCCACTGATGGTTCGCGACCTCCGACAGGGAGAAACCGGGGTGGCTGATGATCGACGGCATGTCGCGACCGAAGAACGTGTAGACCAGGAAGACGGTGGCGACGATCATCAGGGCCGGGCCGAGTGCACGGCGGGTGGCTTCCAGCAGCAGGGTCAGGCCGACGACGGCGACGATCATGTCCTGCATGATCGGCGCGGCAGGCCGCTCGGCCAGGTCACGGTAGAAGACATAGAGGTACAGGCCGGCGGCGGTGCCGACCAGGGCCAGCGCCCACTCCCATGCAGGGACCTTGTCCTTGGGGGAGCCGAGAGCGATGGCGGCACAGACGGCCAGCGCGATGATCGGGAAAACGTAGACCGGCACGTCGCCTTCCGCGCCATACATGAACGCGATACCGACAACGATGGGAACCAGGAAACCCAGGCCAAGCTGAACCGGGCTGCGGGTGGCAGGATAGGCGGCGAACGCGAGGAACATCGCGAAACCGAGATGGATCGAACGCGCTTCCGTATCGTTGAAAACGCCGAAATTGAATCGGAAGGGCAGGGGAGAGGCGTACCAGAGCTGGAACAGGGACCAGGCAAGCGCGACGCCGAGGATGGCCTTGCCGGTCAGGCCGGTCGCCGAACGGCCACCGGTGTCGGAGGCAGCAACCAGTTCATCGAGTTCGGCCTGCGTCGGCCCCCGGTTCTCGGGGTTGTTCTTGGACTGGGCATCGGTTGTGTCCGACATCTCTTGTCTCCCTCGGATGGCGCTCTGTCTCGTAACCTGCAGGCACGGCGCCTTCCGCCCGGAACCTGTTCAGGGTTCCGGGCGGTCAACGCTGGATCTGATGATCAGTTCATCAGGCCCTTTTCCTTGTAGTAACGCGCGGCACCTTCGTGCACGGGCGCTGAATTACCTGCCGTCACCATCTCCTTCATGTCGAGATTGGCGAACGCCGGATGCAGGCGCTTGAAGCGGTCGAAGTTGTCCATGACCGCCTTGACGACGGCATAGATGGTGTCCGGATCGGTATTGGTGGACGACACGAAGGTCGCACGCACGCCGAATGTCGGGACTGCCGCATCTGAACCCTTGTACATGCCGCCGGGGATCGACGCCGTGGAGTAATAGGGGTTCTCGTTGACCAGCTTGTCGATCGCCGGGCCGGTTACGGGCACGATGATCGCTTCACAGGACGTGGTGGCTTCCTGGATCGAACCGTTCGGATGACCGACGGTGAAGATGATCGCGTCGACCTTGTTGTCGCACAGGGCCTGAGACTGCTCGGCCGATTTCAGCTCCGACGCCAGGGCGAAATCGTCCAGCGTCCAGCCCTTGGCTTCCATGATGACTTCCATGGTGCCGCGCTGCCCGGAACCGGGATTGCCGATGTTGACCCGCTTGCCCTTCAGGTCGTCGAACGACTTGATGCCGGAATCGGCACGGGCGATCACCGTGAAGGGCTCCGGATGAACGGAGAACACCGCACGCATCTCGGGGAAGGCACCGCTCTCGGCGAACTTGGACGTGCCGTTCAGGCCGTGGAACTGCCAATCGGACTGGGCCACGCCCATGTCCATGTCACCGCCCTTGATGGCGTTGATGTTGGCAATCGAGCCACCGGTCGAAGGCGCGGTGCATTTCAGGTTGGTCTTCTTCGAGTCACGGTTGACCAGTTTGCAGATCGACTGACCCACAACGTAGTAAACGCCCGTCTGGCCACCGGTTCCGACGGTGACGAACTTTTCTTCCGCCATGGCCACCGTGGCGCACATGGAAACTGCGGCAGCAGCCACCAGCATCTTGATTGAACTCATCGCTCTTCGCTCCTTGTAATTGGCTGTTCGCGATTACTGACCCAGGCAAACGTTCTCGAATGCTCTGAAGCTCGCGTCATTGTGACGATTATTGTGAAGCCTGCAAGGCAAGCCGTCGCTCTCTCTGGCCTAAGGGCCTCTCGAGGGGCATGGTGTCTGCCACCTTTCACCTGTCACCCGCCCGGAGGATGCGATCATGAGCCATGTCTTTCCCCGCCACACGGCCTTTCGTCCGCCGGTTGCCGTTTCCGGCGACGGATGCTGGGTCGTGGACAGCGACGGCAAGCGCTACCTCGATGGCTCCGGCGGCGCGGCCGTCTCATGCCTCGGCCATTCGGACCGGAAAGTGATAAGGGCGGTGCAGGACCAGATGCAGGCCCTGCCGTTCGCGCACACGGGGTTCTTCACCACGGAAGCCGCGGAGCGTGTCGCAGACCGGCTGGCGGCGGAGGCACCGGGCGACCTGGATCATGTCTACCTGGTGTCCGGGGGATCTGAGGCGGTGGAGGCATCCATCAAGATGGCCCGGCAGTACTTTGTCGAGATCGGTCAGCCACAGCGCCGTCACGTGGTGGCACGCTGGCAGAGCTATCACGGCAACACGCTGGGCGCGCTGTCAGCCGGTGGCAACCGTGGCCGCCGCGATCTCTACGCGCCCCTGCTGATCGACATGTCCCATATCGCCCCCTGCTACGCCTATCGCGGGCAGGCGGAGGGGGAGAGCGAGGTCGCCTATGGCCTGCGCATGGCAGATGAACTGGAGACGGAACTGCAACGGCTTGGCCCCGATACCGTCGCGGCCTTCGTTGCCGAGCCAGTGGTCGGCGCGACCCTGGGGGCGGTTGCGGCGACGGAAGGCTACTTCCGGCGCATCCGGGAAATCTGCGACCGGCACGGTGTGCTGTTCATCGCCGACGAGGTGATGTGCGGCATGGGGCGCTGCGGCGCGCTGTTCACCAGCAACCAGGAAGGCGTGGTGCCCGACATCATCGCCATCGCCAAGGGACTTGGTGCCGGGTACCAGCCCATCGGGGCCGCCGTGGTCAGCGCGCGCGTCTACCAGGCCTTCATCGATGGCAGCGGATTCTTCCAGCATGGCCATACCTACATGGGCCACCCGGCGGCGGCGGCGGCGGCGGATGCCGTCCTGTCGCGCCTGCTGGACGACGGCCTGCTGGCGGATGTCACACCGAAGGGGGAGAGGCTCGCCGACGCCCTGCATCAGCGGTTCGGCCAGAACCCGCACATCGGTGACATCCGCGGCAGGGGCCTGTTCCGCGGCATCGAGATCGTGAAGTACCGGGACACCAGGGAAGCCTTTGATCCGGCCCACGGCATAAACGGCAAGATCAAGCGCCTGGCGCAGGACGCCGGCTTGATCTGCTATCCGGGCGGTGGTTCTGTTGACGGGCGCCAGGGAGACCATGTCCTGCTGGCGCCGCCGTTCATCATCAGCGACCAGGAGATCGCGATACTGGTGGATCGGCTCGGCGATGCCGTGGACGGGGCGCTGGCAACCGTTTCCAGCTGATCCCGGCCGGTAGAGGGAAAGACACGACTATCAAGCGAGTTGGCGCTCGATCGAGCGTTCGGGGGGGGGAGAGACGAAATGACAAACGTGCATGTAGTGGGCGTCGGCATGACGCCGTTCGGTCGGCATCTGGACAAGTCCGTCAAGCAGCTGACCGCGCTGGCGGTGAACGAAGCGCTGTCCGACTGCGGGCTGACCCCCGCCGATGTCGAGGCCGCATGGTTCTCCAACACCACGCAGGGGGTGCTGGAGGGGCAGTACCTGGTGCCGGGCGAGATCGCGCTGCGGGAGATGGGATTCCAGGGCATTCCGATGGCGAACGTGGAAAATGCCTGCGCCAGCGCGGCAACTGCTTTCAACGCTGCCTTCACGGCGATCAAGGCCGGGCAGTGTGACATCGCCCTGGCTGTCGGGTCCGACAAGATGTACCACGCGGACAAGGCGCGCAGCTTCGAGATATTTGACGGCGCCATCGACGTGCATGATCGGGAGGCGACTTTCGCGCGGTTGAACGCGCTTGGCGCCGGGATGGAGCCGCCCGCTGACGCCAAGCTGCCGAATGGCCAGCGCAGCCCCTTCATGGATGTCTATGCCAGCTGGGCCAGGTTCCACATGAAGACCTTCGGCACGACGCAGCGCCACCTGGCAGCGGTCGCCGCCAAGAACCACCAGCATTCGACGCGCAATCCGAAGTCGCAGTACCGGAACGCGGTCAGCGTAGACGAGGTGCTGGCTGCCCGGCCGGTGTCCTGGCCGCTGACCCTGCCCATGTGTTCCCCCATCTCCGACGGGGCTGCGGCGGCGATCCTGGTGTCCGACGCCATGCTGGCGCGCATCGGCAAGGCCCGCGCCGTGCGTGTCGCCGCGTCGTTGCTGGGTACCGGCATCGATCGGGAGCCGGAGGACATGGAAAACCACATCACCCGCCGCGCCGCCACGCGTGCCTACGGCCTGGCCGGGCTGGGTCCGGAAGACATGGACCTGGCGGAGGTGCACGACGCCAATGCCATGGGAGAGGTGCAGCAGATCGAGAACCTTGGCCTGGTGCCCTTCGGTGAGGGCGGTCGCGCGGCTGAACGGGGCGAGACCGCGATTGGTGGCCGTATCCCGGTCAATCCTTCCGGGGGGCTGGAATCCAAGGGGCACCCGATCGGGGCCACCGGTCTCGGCCAGATCACCGAACTGGTCGAACAGTTGCGCGGCGAAAGTGGCCCCCGGCAGGTCGAAGGTGCCCGCCACGCCATCGCGGAGAACGGTGGCGGTGTCTACCGCTTCGAGGAAGCCATCTGCGCCATCACGATCCTGGCCGGCCCCGGCACCTGAGCGGGGTCGATTGACTACATCAACATCCTGACCGCCGTCGCGAACAGGAAACCCGCGAAAGCCAGCTTCAGGGCACGGGGTTTCAGTCCGTGGGCGATGCGGGCGCCTATGGGGGCGGTCAGGGTGGCGAAGGGGGCGATCAGGACCAGCCCCAGCAGGTTGACGTGACCGACACTGGCCTCCGGCAGTGCCGGTATCCCCCAGCCGGAAATGATGAAACCGACGGCCGCTGGCAGGGCGATGATCAGGCCGATGGCGGAAGCCGTGCCGACCGCGCGATGCACCGGAAACCCGAAGGCGTTGAAATAGGGCACGCAGAGGGTGCCGCCGCCGATGCCCATCATCGCCGAGGTGCCACCAATGGCGAAGCCGGAGACCGCGCCGGCTGCGCCGCCGGGCAAGCGGTCGCGCAGCCGGAAGTCGGCGGGCGTGAAGGCCATGTAGGCCGCGACGGCCAGCGCCACCACGGCGAAGACCATCGACAGCACCGCGCCGCTTGCAGCGCTCGCGATCAGCACGCCCGCGATCGATCCGGCGAAGATGAAGGGTCCCCAGGTACGCAGCAGTTGCACGTCCACCGCGCCGCGCTTGTGGTGCGCGCGGGCCGATCCGATGGAGGTCAGGACGATGCTGGCCAGGGATGTCCCGACCGACACGTGCATGCGCACGGACGGGTCGATGTCGAGCTGCCCCAGCAAGGTATAGAGCACCGGCACCACGATGATGCCGCCGCCGACACCCAGCAGACCGGCAAGCACGCCGGCAACGCAGCCGGTCACGACAAGCATGCCGGCCAGGGGCAACAGTGCAGTTGATAGCTCCATGTGCCCTCTCGAGTGACTGGCGTTGACCGAATCCGATGATGCGGAGTCTTGATCGGATAAGGCCCGTCGGCAACAGCCCGGTTCAAGTCCGCCGCGTCTCAGGCTCCGGGGTGATCGGAGACAGCAGCCTGCACGTCAGTACGCCTGGAAGGGACCCTTCCTGCGCAACTCCAGCAAGCCCTTGAACTCGTAAGGCGCGCTCTCGGTGCGGGCGGGGTCGTAGAAGGGCTTGTCGCCGATGATGGTGACCCGTTCCATGCGCCGCACTTCCGGCCAGTAATCGGAGGTCGCGTA
>CAJYBQ010000165.1 GCA_913064755.1 uncultured Alphaproteobacteria bacterium | reverse complement strand
CCGACGGGGAGGCCAGCATGGTGGACACCGCGGGCGACGAAAGCGCTCTCGCGGAGATCTGGGAGGCTGGGGTCGGCGGCCCGTGCGGGCGCGCCGGTGCGGAGTTCGGCATTCCCGACGCGGGATTCGGGGAATCCCTGGCCGCCCAGATCGAGGTCACGGACCCGGCACTCGCACCGGAAGACGTGCAGGTATTCCTGCGCCAGCACCTCGCCAAGTTCAAGGTGCCGCGCAAGGTCGTCATAGACGCGGCCCTGCCGCGCGAGGACTCCGGCAAGATCTTCAAGCGGAAGATCAGGGAGCCCTACTGGGCCGGGATGCCACGCCGCATCTGACGCGCATCACCGGCCCGGGTCGGGGCCGGTGGATCAGCCGCCGCCGGAAATCGTCACGCCACCGTCGACGCTGATCGTCTGGCCGGTCAGGAAGCTGCCTTCCTTCGACGCCATGTAGACCGCCAGGCCGGCGATCTCTTCCGGCTCGCCGATGCGGTTCAGCGGGGCCTGGGCCTCGGACTTGGCGCGGAACTTCGGGTCCTCCCAGAGGGCGCGGGCAAAGTCCGTCTTGATCAGGCCCGGCGCGATCGCATTGGCGCGGATGTTGTCGCCACCGAATTCACAGGCCAGGTTCCGCACCAGCTGCATGTCGGCAGCCTTGGAGATGCAATAGCCGCCGATGACGGTCGACCCGCGATGGCCGCCGATCGACGACACGATGATGATCACGCCGTCGCGGCGTTCCCGCATCTCCGGGATCACCATGGAACAGAGCCAGTGGTTCGACTTGATGTTCACGTTCATGATCTTGTCGAAGGCCGAGTCGGGAATGTCCAGCGACGAGCCGTAGTAGGGATTCACCGCCGCGTTGCCGACCAGGATGTCGATCTGGCCGAACGCCTTGCGCGTCTCCGAAACCAGCTTTTCCAGCTCTTCCTTGTAGGTGATGTTGCAGGGAATGCCGATGGCCTTGCCACCGTTGGCCGCATGGTTCTCGTTGATGTCCTTGGTCACGGCTTCGACCGCGTCGGCCTTGCGGCTGGAGACGACGACATTGGCCCCCTGTTTCGCATAGGCCTCTGCAATGGCCTTGCCAATGCCCTTGGTGGACCCGGTGACGATGGCGGTCTTGCCGCGCAGATCAAACATCATGATTTCTTCTCCCCTCAGGAACCCGGCAACCGATGCCGGTATCTGGCCGCTACATTAGAACGTTCCATCCGAAGATGGAATCGGCAGCAGCCCTATCGCCGAACCGCCAGGGCCTCCAGCGGCAGACCGTTGCCGCGCCAGGCCGTGTAGAGTTCCAGCGCCAGGTAGGCGTCGGAGCCGAGCGGGCGCGGCGCGGCCAGGCGCTGGTCATCGCAGAACCGGAACCGGCGCTGTACCGACCCCGCTTCACCCCAGCGCAACAGGTATCCCGGCAGCCCGTTGGTCTGCCCCTGCGTCAGTTGTTCCCCGCGCAGCCAGAGGCCGACACGTTCGTCGTGGCACTGGCTGCAGGCCAGGTTCATCTGCCCGCGTCGTTCCGCATAAAGCGCCTGCCCCCGCCTGAAATAGGGTGCCGCGGCCCCGTCCACGGCAACGGCCATCGGCCGACCCGCGGATTGCTGCCGAACGGCGAAGAGCAGGGACAGCAGGTCTTCCGATTCAAGCGCCAGTTCGGATGCACCCATGTGCCGACTGCGGCACCGATTGACCTGTCCTTCCAGGTTGACCAGCGCACCATCGACGACCTTGGGGAATGTCGTCGCGGCACCGGCCAGGCCGTCAGGTCCATGACATCCGGCACAGGATGTCCCTTTCGCACCTTCCACCCGGGCATAGAGCGCCTGACCCTGCTCCAGCCTGAACAGCGCCGGATTGCCGAAGCCGTCGCGCTGCATCTCCTGCACCGCGGGGGTCGCCAGGTCGTGTCCCGAGATCGCGGGATCTGGTCGCCAGGGTTCCTCCCCGGCCATTGCCTGCAGGGACAGCGTGAACCAGATAGCAGGCAGGATCATACCGAAGAGGAGGGAACGCATCATGGGACTGAGTATCGCAAGGATCGATCATGTTGTCCTTCGCGTCAGCGACATGAAGGCGGCGCTGGCATTCTATACCGACGTCATGGGGTGCACGGTCATCCGCACGGTTGAAAGCCTGGGGCTGGTGCAGATGCGCGCCGGGGTCAGCATGATCGACCTGGTTCCGGGCCGGAACGCGGATGCCGATGATCCCGCGGCCCGCAACATGGATCACTTCTGCGTCCGCATCGACCCGTGGGACGAGGACGCCATCCGCGAGCACCTGGCGGCGCATGGCATCAGCGCCGGTGAAACGAAGACCCGCAACGGCGCGGAGGGGGAAGGGCCGTCGATCTACATCGACGACCCGGACGGCAACGTCGTCGAACTGAAGGGGCCTGCCAACTGAAGCCGGGGCATTGCCGCACCTGTTGGTAAACGCTTTGTTCAGCATGTCCGTCTAACGTCCTGCACGCTCCCTTTGCCCACTCAAGGCCGGACGTGCAATGACCGCTACAGACGCCCTAACGACCCAGGATTCGATCAGCCGCGACCGCCGCCAGATGCGCAGGCGTGCCGGCATTGCCTTCACCTGCCTGCTGCTGGTCGCGATCATGGCGGTTCTGGGCATCGCCGTGTTTGCCGACAACGAGCGCGAGCGCCTGGTCGAGGAATGGGACGTGCGCCTGGGTCTCGTCGCCGACAGTCGCAAGGCCGCGGTGGAACGCTGGCTGAACGACCGGCGCAGCGAGGTTCTGCGGCTGGCCAGCAATCGCACCGTGCAGTTCTTCCTGGTCGATCTGAGCGACCCGGAACTGCCGCGCGAGGAAATCGACAGCAACCGCCAGTACATCGAGGAACTGCTGACCTCCGAGGCCGAACGCGGCGGCTACCTGGTACCACGCCACCTTGGATCGCCGGGCAAGGGCACCCTTGCGGCACCCGGTGGCGTCATCATCCTCGACGGCAGGCGCAACGTCGTCGCCCGAACGCCGGGTGCGCCGGATACCACCGGGCTGGTGCTGGATACGCTGCGTCCGGGACAGGTGCAGATTTCGCCGCCCTTCATCGCGGGTGACGGGTCCGGGATGCTGGCGCTGGTGACGGCCATCGACGCGCCGGATACCGCGCGCGGCGCCTTCATCGGCTATGCCGTGGCCTTCCGCCCCCTCGACGCCGGGTTTCACGAGACCCTGCAACAGCCGGGAGACACCGCCGGAGCCGCAGAGAATTTCCTGACCGACAGGCAGGATGGGCAGGTCCGCTATCTCACCCCTGTCGGCAACGGCGCCCTGACCCTGTCACGCAAGGTGGCGGTATCGGAAACCGGTCGCGCCGCCGTGGCGCTGTTCGGACAACCCGGGGGGCGCGGCATCCATGAGGGATACCACGGGGCCGAGGTGCTGGCCGTCAGCCGCCTGGTGGCCGGCACCGACTGGACACTGATCCGGCAGGTGCCTGCCAAGCTGGCTCTGTCCGACGGCATCCGCCGCATCTGGCTGATATCCGGCGCGTTGCTGCTGGCCGTCCTGCTGGCCGCCGTGACGGTGGTCGCGGTCTGGCGACATGCGGTGAGTGACCGGCTGGCCGAGGCGACGAGCGACCTGTCCCGCGCGCTGAAGGAATCCGACAGGCTGGGGCGGCTGCTGCGCAACGTGGCCGATGCCGTGCCCAATGGCATCACGGCCGTGGACCATGATGAACGGGTGCTGTTCGGCAACCGGGCCGCCTTCGCGAACCTGGATATCTCGGCCGAGGAAGCCGAGGGCATGCCCCTGATCAACCTGCTGGGTCCGGGCGGCAGTGCGCCGCTGCACGCCGCCAACGAGACGGTGCGCCAGCAGCATGTGACCGTGCGGCAGATCGACGACCGCGGCACCGGACCGGACCGTTCCGTCATCCAGCGCATTCACGTGCCGCTGGACGACGACGGTGTTCTGATCGTCGCGGAGAACATGACGGAGATCGTCGTGGAACGGGAAGCCCGCGCCGCCCAGCTGGACGCGCTGGTCAACGTGCTGGTGGACCTGATCGATGCCCGCGACCGCTATGCCGCGCATCATTCGCAGCGTGTTGCCCGCCTGTCGCGGCAGATGGCGGACGCGATGGGCCTGCCCCGGTCGGAAGCCGTCGCGGCGGAGACGGCCGCGCGACTGATGAACCTGGGCAAGCTGCGGATCGACCCGGCAATCCTGACGAAGACCAAGGGGCTGACCCCTGACGAGCTTTCCGCGATCCGCAACAGCATCCTCTACTCGGCCGACCTGGTGGAAGGAATTCCGTTCGACGGGCCGGTTGTCGAAACCCTGCGCCAGATGCAGGAACACCTGGACGGCAGCGGACGGCCGAACGGTGTTTCCGGCGACACCCTGCTGATCCCGGCGCAGGTCGTGTCACTCGCCAATGCCTATGTCGCCCTTATCAGCGAACGCGCCCACCGTGCCGCCCGCACCCCGGAACAGGCGCTGGAACAGCTCTGGCCGGAAGCCGAGAAGACATGGCGCAGGTCCGTGATGGCAGCCCTGGTCCAGGCGAGCGCGCTGCCGGAAGAGCCGTGATGACGGCGAGGATAGCCGTCCTGGCACTTGTCGTCGGCCTGCTTCTGCCCGGCATAGGGTCGGTGCGCGCGGCGGAAACCGCCGGAGACACCTATGATCCGCACCAGAGTCCGCCCACCCTGCCCCGGCCGATCAACGACTGGATGACGCCGGAAGGTGCCAAGGAACTGCGGGAGATGCCGGAGGACAACCTGATCGCGCTGGAGAACCCGCCCGCGTTCGGCTGGCGCTCCGGCCAGGACCGCTACACGTTC
Organism: uncultured Alphaproteobacteria bacterium; assembly: GCA_913064755.1. Lineage (GTDB taxonomy): Bacteria > Pseudomonadota > Alphaproteobacteria > Minwuiales > Minwuiaceae > Minwuia. The sequence goes on along the minus strand of CAJYBQ010000165.1, from coordinate 2,246 downwards.
GAAGTCCGCATCGCGCGCGATGGCGAGCGGTTCCTGCAGTTCGTCACCCCGGCAAGCGCCTTTCGTCCCGACCGCCCCCTGCCGCCCGGGCGCTATACCTGGCAGGTGCGACGCCTGGATTCCTTCGGCCGCCCGCGGGTCGATGACACGTCGGGCGGCGAGGACCGGGACGGCTGGTCGGAGGCCAGAGGCTGCGAGGTCAGGGCGGATGGTATTTCCCTGTCCGTGCCCCCTGTCTGGGCGGCCGTCGATCGCGCCAAGGAACGCAAGCGACCCCGATCCCTGCCCCCGGACCCGGCGACCGGGCGCTTCAATCCCGCCCGGCTGACACAAGCGCAATGGGATGTCTTCGATGTCGTTGCCCGGCGGTTCGCGGCGGAGGCAGACGGCGCCGCGGCCTTTGCGAAACGCCGGACCGACGGCAGCCGTTCGGCGCTGCGCCAGATGATGCGTCGCATCAACGATGCGCTGGCCGTCGCCACGGTGCATCGCCGGAAGGCCGTCCGCCTGCAGGCACGCGCGGTCGCCCTGCTCTACCTGGACGGGCTGATCGGGGAAAACCCGCTCGGCCGCACCGGGCACGAGGGCAATGACCTGCTCAACATCCGCATCGCCAAGACCGTCGCCCGCGCCTACGACATCCTGAAGGGCGACATGGACCGCACGATGCAGCTGCGTGTGCGACGTCACGTGGAGGACCGCACGCAACCCGCCTTCGACTATTTCATGCTGAACGACCATGGCAACCTGGGGCAGTTCGCGCTGAGTTCGCACGGGTTCCAGATCATGACCCACGTGCTGGCCATCGCCGCCCTGTTGAGCGGTGCTTCCGATCGAGCCCCCCTGCGGTTCCGTTACAGCTATCCGCTGGTCTCCATGGTCGTGACGCCCTGGGGCGGGGGTGACGGTGGCTATTCCAACGGCGTGAACTACGGTGTCTGGGAATTCGTCAACCACGTGGACAGCTGGGACGTGATCCACCACAGCACCGGATTTCCCTATTTCGATACCGCCTGGGTGCGGAACTTTGCCGAGTTCCTGAGCTATTTCGCGCCCCCCGGCGTCGCCTATGCCGGGTTCGGCGACGGGGGCGAGAACATCCGCCCGGAACTCTGGTCCGAGATCGCGCGCCTGTATTCGGAACGCGGGCGCGGCGCCTGGGCCGATCCCCTGCTGGATGGCTGGCAGAGCTATCTCGCCGTCCGGTCCGGGCAGAACGCCCCCCTGACCAACGCCCTGCTCTGGCCACGCTTGTTCGGGGAACGCAGCCCGGCACCGGATGCAGCCCAGGAACCCGACAGCCTGCCCGATGCCGCGATCTTCCCCGACATCGGCTGGGGCGCGATCCATTCCGACATCAACGACCCCGAGCGCTATTCGGTCTTCTTCAAGTCGAGCCAGTTCGGATCCTTCAGCCACAGCCATGCGGACCAGAACAGCTTCACCATCATGGGCCGGGGTCAGCCGTTGCTGATCGACAGCGGCTATTACGACGACTATCGATCCGACCATCACAATGGCTGGACCCGGCAGACCCGCGCCCACAATGCCATCACCTTCGACGGCGGCAAGGGCCAGCCGATCGATGACCCCGCCGCCAAGGGGCGCATGCTGGGGTACTGGCGGTGCCAGGGGGTGGTCATGATGCGTGGCGATGCCACCGGCGCCTATGGACAGGGCATCACCCGGGCGGTGCGGACCCTGCTTTCCTTCCCCGACGGGCAGGTGCTCGTCGCCGACCACATGGCCGCCGACAGCCCGCGCCGCTGGGAATGGAACTTCCACTCGGCAACACCGATCAAGGCAAGCGGCAATCGCGGGGCATCCATCAGGAACGGTTCGGCCAGCGCCGACCTGCGGGTCCTTGTCGGACCCGACCTGGAACTGGTCCGCAGCAAGGGATTCCCCACGCCGCCGAAGGTCAGGAACGACGCGGCACCGGCGGACCAGTATCACGCCGCCTTCGTCGCCGCCCGGTCGACGCGCGCGCTCGACCAGCTCACCCTGATCACGCTGGACCAGGCCGAGCCGCCCGCGCAGGTCAGCGGACGCCACGACGGCTCAGGCCAGGTCAGCTTCCAGGTCGGGCGTTACGCCGGGTCCATCAGCACGGACGCGGTATCGCTGGCCATCGACGGTGCGCCCCTCGACCCCGCGACCTGCGCCGTACCGCCGCCCTTCCGTGTTGCGGCGCGCACGGTCAAGCTGCGGCTCGGCGCGCGCGACTGACCCGCCCCTACCAGTAT
>CAJYBQ010000164.1 GCA_913064755.1 uncultured Alphaproteobacteria bacterium | reverse complement strand
TGAAATGGATATTCGGTATTTTGCGATATTTCTGCACCAACATTGCGTGATCAGGTCCATCTCCGGCCAACAAGAGATGGGCCTCCTTTTTGGTGGATACAACATTCGCAAAGGCTTCTATGAGGACATTTACCTGTTTTCTAGAGACAAATTTGCCTGCATATAGAAATACTACTGAATTCTGATTGATGCCTAATGACTGACGTGCACAAATGGATTTTTGGTTGGCCCTTCTATTTGATTTTGAAAATCGCTCAATATCAATGGCATGCGGCACATATTTGATTCTATCATTAGGCACTCCCATTGCCTGCAGGTACTCGCGGTTGCGAATCCCGGGTGACAGGGCAAGGTCAATGTGGCGGTAGCCCCACTTAAGAACTGGACGGCGCAGCCATTTTGTCCAGGTTGACTGCTGAGATGAAAAAAGCGTGGAATCGCCACGGAAAAGTACTGGTATACGCTTATGAAAATATCGCATTGCAGCACGGTTTGTTCGCCAGGCCCAACCGTAAACTAACAACACATCTGGATTCCACGAAGAAATATATGAAATCATATCTGGGTTGTCGAGACCCATAAAATGATGTGTACCAGTGTCTTTCGATTGATTGTGAACTTGCATCCAGTCATATCCGTCAAGTAAGGGGATATCTAACGTGATTTTTCGATTGAATTCGTGGTCTACGCTGTTGGAGGTGCCCTCCCAGCAATAGAACACTCGCAGATCCAACTCCGGTTCGTTATCCAAGGAGCGAAATAGCGGCGCGTTGTATTGGATTGGATGGCTGGAGAGTACAGCTAGCCGCAACGGTCTACTCATGAAAGCCTCGCGTCATATCTCTGCAGCCAGTGTGTCGTTCATGAATTTTACAATTTGGACCGTCATGGCTTCTGCGGTAAATGGTATAAAGGCAGACTTATTGATATTTGGTGCGAGCAGTGACGAAAGTAATTTTTCGAGGTGCTGACTTGTGATTTCGACTATTTCTGTGGGGATAGATGTCCCCTCGAAAGTCACGACTGATGCCGCTTTGGTGTCCTGTAGGAACGTTGCAGCGCTGCTGTCCTGATGAAACAGAGCCAACAGTGGACGGTTCGCCAGTACATATGGATAAACCTTTGACGCGGTGTAGCTAGCGTCGTTAGATCCGACAACCACAAGGGCGTCGGCATCTAGCAGATGTCGCATCGCAGAAAAGTAAGGCAATCGGTCGGGAATCTCTATGACGAGGTTCGCGACGCCTTCATCTTCTGCAACGGGCAAAACAGATTTGTGTCCTTTTCCGTTTGCCGCGTAGCTGGTGCCTATGAATTCGAATGCGAGCTTATCGAACAATTCAGGTCGACGGCACAATCCTGAATTTACCGCGCGAAAGAGGATTGTCAGTGCATGCGCCATATCTGGGCCACCACGACCAATATACCGCATGGTTGTCTTACCCGCGCGCCTCGGTACAACTGCAGGCAATTCGCGTGCGATTTCGATATCTTTGGACTGAATGCCGAAAGGCAACGTCAGTGCCGGGCGGTTTTCCAGGTCCGGATAGCTTGCGTGCATTGTGTCGATGTACTGTTGGGACACCGCCATCACCCCTGAGGCAAATGGCATTGTCCGGGCTTCAAGTCGCGATTTCTGCCAATAGTCGAACCAGAACTTTCCGGGACGCTCATGCTTTGGCAGGGTCAGATAGTAGTCATTGCGCCAGGGGTCCTGCAGGTCCACGACGAATGGTACATTGAACCGTCGTTTCCAGTACGGACCATGGGCGATGGCCGTGAACACGGTCGTGCTGAAGAAGATCAGGTCCACATGGTTCGATTCCAGATAGGCACTGACCGCGTTGCGCAGTTGAAACCACGACCTGATCCCCAGATTTCCCAGGCCGGCCAGCCGTGTCAGCCGAGTGCTGAATGCCCCGGCATGAAAGACCTCGACGTCATCCGGCACGGTCCTCACCAGCAGCTCCTCACGCGACCCCTCGACCTTGTCGGGGTCGATCGCGAAGACAACCGGTTCCCAGCCGTTCTCACGCATGTAGGGAAGGATCTGCCGCAGCCGGTGCATGTCAGGCGCGTTGACCGGCGGGAAATGGGGGGAGATGAACAAGACGCGCTTCATGGCTTTATCTCAGTCGAGTGCATCGAGAAAGCCATCGACCTGCCGCTGCAAGCGAGCCATCGAGATTTCCCACGAGAAGTGGTCTTCAAGCGCATCGATCGATGCCTGTGCAGCCGCCTGTCTGGCGACCGGACTTGCCGCCAGCGGCTCCAGTGCGCTGACCAGCGATGCTGCATTCCCCTGCGCAAACAGGCGGACGGCGTTCGGGGCCGTATTCGCGACTTCCGTCTGCCCGAGGGTATCGCTTGCGACGATGGCCTGCCCGGCCCGCATGTATTCGAACACCTTGTTGGTGATCGTCACGTCGCGACTGACGCAGTCGGAAAGCTCCCCGCAGAAACCGATGTCGTGCTCCGAAAGGCGTGACAGCAGTTCGGACTGCGGCACCTGCGGGTGGATATATACGCGGGCCCGGATGTCGGGGGGCAGGTCGGACAGCAGGGCTTCGATGTAACCGGCCCGGGGGGTGCCGCGCAGGTGTACCTCCACCGGCACGGTCAGCATCGGCAGGGCCTGCATCAGGGTCTCCAGGCCCCGTCCCGGACCGATGGTCTGGGAGAACCAGGTGATGGAGGGCAGGCTGGTGTCCTTTCGGTCGAGGATCAGGCCATCCAGGTGATCACGGTCGGATGTCGGAAAGCTGTTGTAGATCACTTCCGGACGCGGGCATCCATAGGCAGCGACCAGGGCATCGGCCATCGACCGGGACGTGGCCGTGGCGTGCACCGAACGATTGAGCAGTTCGTTCTCCGCCTGCCGCATCAGGCGGATGGGCCGCTTTGCGCGGTCGGCGGGCAGGCCGTCTTGGGTGTCCCAGTCCTCCCCGTCCATCCGCACGTGGCGCCCGTCGGCCAGCAGTTTCAGCCCGACCCAGGGCGATTTCTCCAGGTGCAGGCTGTAGAGGTCGGCGCCCAGCCTGCGCGCGGCGCGAAGCAGGGGGCCGGTCTCGTGACCCAACTGCAACGGATGATCGTAGCCGAACCGTGTCCGGGCCTCCCGCGCCAGCCGTGCCGCCATCCGCATCGTGGTATTGCGCAACCTGCTGGCGGGGCTGGTGTCGGTCAGGTCCACCACCGGCAGGTGTCGCCAGGCGGCGACATCGGCGATCGCCCGGATGCGCGGCAGGTCCGCAGCATTGTTGATGGCGGACAGGACCGTGACGTCATGCCCGGCTGCGGCCAGGGCATCGGCTTCCTTGACCACCCGCGGATTGTTGATGATCTGGAACCCGGAAACGATGGCTATCCGCCTTCGTGAACGGTCCATCGGTCCTGGCATCAGCCCGCGCGCGCCAGCATGTGACAGACCCTGAAATCCGCCGCGGTTATGCCGTCGATATCCCGTTGCACGACGCTCAGGTCGTAGCCGCGTTCCGCAAGCCAGGCGCGGCATTGCACCAGCAGGTCGAAGGAATGGATCTCGATCAGCAGTTTCGGCTTGTGGTCCAGGATCAGCTGTTCGGCGCCACGGAGCGCGTCGAACTCGGCCCCTTCGATATCGATCTTCATCAAGGTCGGTGCGGCTACCTTCCGGCTCGACAGCAGGTTGTCGAGCGCCACCACCTTCACCTCGATGGTGCGTTGACCGCTCACCCCGTGCTGGAAGGTGGAGGTCGAGAGCTTGCCCATGCTGGACTCGGGCATGATCTCGAACGTCATCTCTGTATCGGTCGCACCGACCGCGAACGGCATCACCGTCAGCTTCAGGCCCGGGTTCAGGGCGGCCAGTTCCTCGATGGTCGCGATGTTCTCGGGGTTCGGCTCGAAACACAGCACTTCGGAGGCGCCATTGATGGCCAGCACGCCCGCCATGAAACCGCGGTGGCTGCCGATGTCGTAGCAGACCGTGCCGGGTGTCACTTCGGCGGCGAGGCAACCGGTGACGTCCAGTTCGCTGGTGCCGGTCCAGAGCAGCTTGTCATCGGGCAGGCGGAGCCGCATCTTCAGGCCGCGTGCCGGGCCGGCATTGATGCGGTGTTCAAAGGTCTCGCCACTCATGGCGTTCCTGACCAGCCAGCGTTGCAGGCCCGCAACCAGGGGGATCTTCCGGATCTTGTCCCGGAGACCCCAGGGCGACAGATGGACACTGCTGATCAGCATCCGCTTGAGGCTCATTGCATCGTTTCCTTTTCCGAACGGTCGTCGGATGCCAGATCGCGCAGCATGGCGTCAATCCTGGCGATGTTGCGTGGATAGGCATGTTCCAGCGCCAGTTCGCGCCGTCGCGTCTGTCGGTCCTGGTTGTTATGTCGCGCAAGCGCCCCGATCGTCGTGCTGAACAGCTCGGGGAAGTCTGCATCATCGACGGCCCGTGACGTCACCATCAGGTCCGGCTCGTCTGTATAGATGTTCATTCGCGTGCTGATCACAACTTTGCCCGTGGCGAAATATTCGAGGATCTTGTGCGCGTTGGAGCGGTCGGATTCCGCGGCATGATCCCGGTAGGCGAGGATGAAGCAGTCCATCCCGGCTGCCGACGTGACCAGGTCCGGCTTGGCCGTCGGGCCATGAAACGTGCAGTTGGCGGTACCGAGCAGCGCGGCGGGCAGGGGGGACGCGGGGCTGTAGGGTCCCCAGAAATGAAACGAGACGCCTGGATGCTGCGCGACGACAGCCGCGATCAGCGCGGCATTGATGGTCCCCCGGTCCAGGTTGCCGAAATAGCCGCAACGGATGGTTTCAGCGGGGACATGATCGGCCGCCGGTTTCGCGGCCAGGGCGGCAAAGTCCGGCCCGATGCCGTGATTGACCACGGCACGCGCGATACCCGGTGAAACAGAGGTGGCGCTGTCCAGGATCTGCCCGGATACCGCCAGTATCAGGTCTGCTGTCCGGCCGATGGCGTACTGGCGGGGCTGGGTCAGGGGGTCAACCGGGTGAAAGATGGCGCGCTCCGCACCGAATGCCCGCAGATCGGGGAAAGTGTTGAAATCGAAGCACCAGACCAGGTCGAGGTGGCTGGTCAGCCGCCGCACCAGCCGCCGCACTTCCAGCCCCATCCAGTGGCGGTAGAGACCATGGGCATGGAACCGCAGCGCGCGCAGCAGGCGTGGTCGCCACGTCACCCGCGTTACCCCGGCAACGCCTGTGTCCCGTTGCCGGATCGTGCCAAGGGGCAGGGACCAGTCGGGCGGGTCCAGGAACCAGACGCGGTTCGCCTGGCCAAGCGCTTCGGCATAGTGATGCTTCGAGATCGGCATGTGGTCCCAGGGCTGGGGGGAGGCCAGCAGGATCTGCTTTCCCGTCAGCCACCTGTCGATGCCATCTGTCCGTTCGCTGTCGGGAATGGGGGTCAGCGCCCGGCTTTCCGTGACTGGAAGAAATCCGTCACCGCGTCCACGACCCGCGCCTGGTCTGCTTCGCCGAGGAAGGGATGCAGCGGCAGGGACAGGATTTCCGACGCGTGGGCATGTGCAACGGGGAAGTCCGCCGGGCTGTGCCCCAGGTAGTCGTAGGCGGAATAGAACGGCAGCGCGCGGGGATAGTTGATCACCGTCGGCACCCCGGCCTTCGACAGGTGCGCCTGCAGGGCGTCCCGATGCGCGGTTCGCACGACATAGAGGTGATAGACATGCCGCGCGCCCGGGCGCTGCGTCGGCAACGTCAGGTCGCCGATGCCGGCCAGCATCTCGTCATAGCGGGTGGCCACCGCGCGGCGGGCCGTGTTCCAGTCGGCCAGGTGGGGCATCTTCACGTTCAGAACGGCGGCCTGCAGCCCGTCCATGCGGCTGCAGATTCCTTCCATGACGTGGTTGTTCTTGCCCCCGTGGCGGGCGAACAGCGCCGCGAATTCAGCAATGTCGTCACGGTCGGTGATCAGGGCACCCGCGTCGCCCATCGCGCCGAGATTCTTGCCGGGATAGAAGGAAAAGGTGGCGACATCGCCGAAACGGCCGACCTGCTTGCCCTCGAACTCGGCCAGGTGGGCCTGGGCGCTGTCCTCTATCAGCCAGAGGCCGTGCCGGTCGCAGATATCGCGCAGTTCCGCGATCGCCGCCGGCTGGCCGTAGAGGTGAACCGCAACCACGCCCCTGGTGCGGTCGGTGATCCTGGCTTCCACCTGTGCCGGATCGAGGCAGAAATAGGCGTCTTCCGTGTCGGCGAAGACAACCCGCGCGCCGGTCTGGGTGATGGTCTCGCTGGTCGCGATCCAGCTGTGCGCGGTGGTGATCACCTCGTCACCCGGTCCGGCACCCAGGGCACGGAGCGAGATGTAGAGCGCATCCGTGCCATTGGCGCAGGACACGCAGTGCTTCGCACCGGTCAATGCGGCGAAGTTCTGTTCGAACCCGTCGACATCCGCGCCGCGAATGAAGGCGGACGTGTCTATGACGCGCGCGATCTCGGCGTTCAGCCTTGGCTGCAGGCTGTCGTGCAGGGCTTTCAGGTCTACGAACTGCATCTATTTCTCTTTCTTCATCAGGCGCGCGGGGTTGCCGACATAGAAACCGGGTTCGGATATGTCCTTCGTGACCACGGCACCGGCGCCGACAACCACATCATCGCAGATCGTCACCGGCATGATGGTGGCGTTGGTGCCGATGGAAACCCGGTCACCGATGCGGGTATGGCCCCACCTGGAACGGTCACCGCGGGCGGGGCCGCCGCCGGCAAAGCTGTCGTTGATGAACATGGCGCCGTGGGACACGAAGCAATCCGCGCCGATGGTGACCAGTTCGCAGATGAAGGCATGGGACTGCACACGCGTGCGGGCACAGATGACGGCCCCGGCCTGGATCTCGACGAAGGAGCCGACGAAGCAACCCTCGACCAGCGTGCAGCCATCGAAATTGGCCGGTTCGACGATCGTGACGCCCCCGCCCACGGTTACGTCCCGGTGATCGAAGCATTTCAAGTCATGCGGCACACCAGGCCCACCCGGTGAGCTTGTTGGTTGTGATCACCGTCGTACGTCCATCCAGACCTATGGTTCCTGCTGCACCACG
>CAJYBQ010000163.1 GCA_913064755.1 uncultured Alphaproteobacteria bacterium | reverse complement strand
CGCCAAGCCAATGCTGAAAACATCCCCGGGGGAGGGCATGATCATGCCGACAGCCGAGTTTCATTTCGATTTCGCGAGCCCGAATGCCTACATGTCGCACTGCGTCGTTCCCGGCATTGCCGAACGCACGGGCGTGCCGATCACGTATGTGCCTGTCTTGCTGGGAGGCGTGTTCCGCCTGACGAACAACCGCTCTCCCATGGAACAGAACGCCGGGGTCCTGAACAAGAGCGAGTACGGCCGCATCGAGATGGATCGTTTCGTGGCCCGCCACAAGCTCGACCGTTTCGTGATGAACAAGCATTTTCCCATGAATACCGTGGCCCTGATGCGCGGGGCGCTGGTCGCCGCACGTGACGGCCAGGCCGCGAAATACATCGACACCGTCTACAGCGCGATGTGGGAGCAGGGTCTGAAGATGGATGACCCGGACGTCATGGTGAAGGCCCTGACCGACGCCGGCATGGACGGTGCCGCGAACCTGGCCGGTACCCAGGACCAGGCGATCAAGGACGCGTTGCTGGCCAATACCAAGGCATCGGTGGAACGTGGCAATTTCGGCTCGCCGACGTTCTTTGCCGGGGACGAGATGTTCTTCGGCAAGGATCGACTGCGTGATTTCGAGGAAGAGATCCTGCGCCAGCGTGATGCCGGATGAGTGATGCTGCGTGAGTGACGGCACCGCCCCACCGGTACGGCGCTATCCCGCAACAGCCCTGGGTTCGACCCTGACCCTGCAGGTCGTGGCCGCGTCGATGTTCGGTGCCACCGCCGTGGTGGCGCCTGCATTGCCGCCGGGCCTGCGCCTGGACGAGGCGGGGCTGGGCGTGTTCGGGGCGCTGACGTTCCTGGGGGCGATGTTCGGCACGTCGATATCGGCATTCCTGTTGCCGCGCCATGGCCCGTTGCGGTTGATCCAGGTCGGCATCCTGCTGTCGGCGCTGGCCCTGGCCGGGCTGTTCACCGGTCTGCCGGCGATCGCCTTTGCGGCAGCGGTGCTGATCGGCATCGGCTATGGCCCCAATGCCCCCGGCGGATCATTCCTGCTGTCGCGCCATACCCAGCCGGCCCGCCGCAGCCTGATCTTCTCCATCAAGCAATCCGGGGTGCCTGCCGGGGGAGCCATGGTAGGCATCATCGTGCCGCTGGTTGAGCGTTCGCACGGCTGGCAGGCCGCGATCAGCGTCATCATGCTGATCGGCGTGGTCACGGTGGTGCTGGTGCAGCCATGGCGCGGGCGAATGGACCGCGACGTGATGGATGGCGCGATCAGGGGGCCGCGGCTGCGCTTCGCCGACCTGGTGCCCTTCGGTATCATCCGCCGGAACCCCATGCTTTTGAGGATTGCCATCATGTCCTTCACCTATGGTGCGGGGCAGATGGTCATGGGGACCTACCTGGTGATCTTCCTGACCAAGAATGCGGGGCTGACACTCGTCGCCGCCGGGGCTGCCTTTTCCGCGATGCAGATCAGCAGTTTCGGGGTGCGCATGCTGGCCGGCTGGTTGAATGACCGGTTGGGACGATCACGGTTGATCCTGTCCTCCTTCGGCGTAGTGACTGCCATTTCCGTCACCCTGCTGGCGGGCGTCGACGCGTCATCGTCGCAGGCGTTGATCCTGATCGTGTCGGTGCTCTGCGGGGCAGGGGCCGCGGGCTGGCACGGCGTCTACCTGGCGGAGGGGGCGCGGCAGGTGCCGGAACAGCAGATCGCGGCGGCAACGGCGGCGACGGTGTTCTTCACCTACTTCGGCCTGGTGATCGGCCCGGCAGCCTTCAGTGCCCTGCTGTCGTTCCACGGCTACCCGGTGGCATTCGCTGGGCTGGCCGTGACCGTCCTGGTCGGCGGTCTGGTGATCCTGATCCCGTCGCGGGTCAGCGCAGCGTGACGCTTAGGTCGCGGCGATCGTACAGCACCCCGTCCCGCACGATGCTGACCTGCCCGCGATAGATACCCGGCGCGAAGCCGTCCGGCGGGGTGCGCCGTCCGGCGTAGGCAAATCGCTGGGCCTGGTCCTTGGCGTGGGGCGGCAGGGTCTGGTTGAAGACACGGTTGCCATCCGGCCCGGTGATGCTGACGCTGACCTCGTCGCCCTGGCGGATGCCGAAGATGATGTACCAGATCACCAGGCCCTGGCCGTCGTTGCGAATGCTCTCGGGGGACGCCTGTCCCTGGATGGCCTCCTCGAAGGACAACTGCCGATCCAGGAACCCGGCGTCCAGGATCGCACCGGGCTGATAGGCCAGCCGGGCCGCCGCGTCCTCCGACCAGAGGGTCTGGTAGTCGGCGCCGCAGGCCGCGACCGGCTCGAGCCCGCGGAACGGGTCGACCACCCGACCGTCCTTGCGCACGGAAAGGTGCAGATGCGGGAACTCGGCGCTGCCCGACATGCCGACCATGCCGATCGGATCACCGGCGCGGATCGCCTGGCCCCTGGTGGCGATCACCGATCCCTTGCGCATGTGGCAGTACTGGGTTTCCCAGCCGTCATCGTGCACGATGACAACCGCGTTGCCGCATTCCTTGCCCTTGACGGCGCCCGGGGCAAGCTTTCGCACGTTCACGTCGTCCATGCCGTCGCGAATGGCGCGTACCCGTCCGTCGCGGGCGGCAAGTACGCTGACGCCGTCGCGCAGCGCCTGCAGGTTGCGGATGCGGAAGTCGGTGCCCTTGTGCTTCTGGTAGGTCAAGGGACCGCAGGTGAAATCAAGCGCTTCCGGCCCGGGGTCGATATCGACGTACTGCTGGATGAAGCAATCCCGGCCCAGCGTGCAGTCAACGGGTACTTCCAGGCTGAAGCCGTTTGCCGGGGCCGGTGTCAGTCGTCGCGATGGCCGTGGCGTGCCCTCGGCAGCCTCGGCGGCAAATATTCCGGCGGCGGCGGGTATCGCGGAGGGGGCCGGTGTCGAGGCCGCTTCGGGGGGCGTGGCCCGAGCCCGTGCAAGGTCCGGTGTCCCTGCCTCGGGCTCCACGGCTGCAATCGCCCGGGCAGCGGTGCCGGGATCTGTCGTGCTGACGGGTTCTGGTGTCGATGCCGTGGCGACAAGCGGTTCCGGGGCATCGCCGAACCGTTCGATGAACATGAACACGGTGATGGAGAGCAGGACGACAATCGATGCGACGAGGATCCAGCGCAGCATTGTCCTGATCCCCTTTGCCTCAATCCGGTTTCGCGTCCTCGCCAATGCGGGTTACCGCACCCGCATCACCCATGCTTCAGGCAGCCTCCGAGGCCGTGCCGGAGGTCAGCAGGGCATAGAGCGCATCATCGCTGCGGGCCCCGCGCAGCTTGTCGCGGACATTGCGATCCCGCAACAGCCGCGAAATGCGGGACAGGGCCTTCAGGTGGTCCGCGCCGGCAGACTGCGGCGCCAGCAGCAGGAACACCAGGTCGACCGGCTTGCCGTCGAGGGCATCGAAGTCCACCGGCTGCTTCAGCAGGGCGAAGACACCGCTCAAGCCCTTCAGGTCGGCAATGCGGCCATGGGGGATGGCAACGCCCTCTCCCACGCCCGTGCTGCCCAGCCGTTCCCGTTCCAGCAGCACGTCGAAGACAACCCGATCATGCAGGCCGACCTGCTCCGCGGCGACGCGTGCGAGTTCCTGCAGTATCTGCTTCTTGCTGCCGGCCTTGAGACCGAAGATCACCGATCCGGGCCTCAGGAGGTCATGAATTTCCACACCTGCACCTGTTCTGTTGTCGCTACCCGTTCGTCTGCGCCGGTCCGGACCATGCCGGTCGACGCTTCTGCATCAGGACTGCGCCGGGTCGATCCAGCCGATATGTCCATCGCTGCGCCGATAGACCACGTTCAGTCTGTCATTGCCGAGATTCCGGAACATCAGTGCAGACTGATCCGCCAGATCCAGCCGCATGACAGCATCGCTGACCGTGCAGGACGGCACGCTGGCCGTCGTCTCGGCAATGATCACCGGATGCGTTTCCGCAGTCTCCGGCTCCTCGATTTCCGCGTCATCACTGGCGAGGACATAGTCCTGCGCCATCATGTTCGCAATACCCTGCTGCTTTTGCCGGGAGTGATGATCCTTCAGCCGGCGCTTGTAGCGTCGCAGCTGTTTCTCGATGCGTTCCGCGGCCAGGTCGAAGGCCGAATGGGCCTCGCTGTCGCTGCCCTGGCTCTTCAGGAAGATGTCGTGACCGATATGAACTGCGCAATCGACCCGGATCATCTGACCGTTGCGGGAGAAGGTGACGGCACCGTCGATGCCATCGCCGAAGTACTTTTCCACCGCGTCGTTGATCCGCTCCTCGACACGCTGCCTCAGCGCATCACCCAGGTCGATCTGCTTGCCTTCAATCGTGATTTTCATGTTGCCTCTTCTGTACCGCCAAAAAATGCACCATTGCCCGGCGGTGCTGCAAAGCGGCGCGGACCATAGGTAGCCCGTTCTGCCAAGTCAACCCGCCCAAATCCGCGTCCTGGCCGGGCGCTCGGTGCCCGGATTTCCCGGCTCTATCGAGCCAGCGACATCTGCAGACGCTTCTGTCGTCTGCGCTGCACGGAGGATGGAATACGCAGGGCCTCGCGGTACTTCGCTACCGTCCTTCGTGCAATGTCGATTCCTTCTTCCTTCAGGATATCCACGATCCTGTCGTCGGAGAGAATCTTCTTCGGGTCTTCCTCACCGATCAGGTCACGGATCCGTTGGCGGACGGATTCGGCCGAGTGCGAATCGCCGCCCCGATTGGACGGGATCGCCGCAGTGAAGAAGTACTTCATCTCGAATATACCACGTGGCGTGCCGATATACTTGTTGGCTGTCACACGGCTGACGGTGCTTTCGTGCATCCCGATGGCATCGGCGATCGTCTTGAGGTTCAGCGGACGCAGGTACTGCACGCCCAGGGCGAAGAACCCGTCCTGCTGCCGCACCAGTTCGGTTGCCACCTTCATGATGGTATTGGCGCGCTGATCCAGCGATTTCACCAACCAGTTCGCGGTATTGAGGCATTCGCTGAGGTAGGTCTTGTCCTCTGCCCTCTTCGTCGTGCGACTGACCTCCGCGTAATAGCGGTTGTTCACCAGCACGCGGGGCAGGGTGTCGCTGTTCAGTTCGATCGACCAGCCGCCATCCGGCTTCTGGCGCAACAGCACGTCGGGCACGGCGGTCTGCGCTTCCTCCGTCTCGAAGCAGCTGCCCGGGCGCGGGTCCAGGCGACGTATCTCCGAGACCATCTCCGCCAGGTCTTCCTCGTCGACCTCGCATTCGCGGATCAGCGCCGGGTAATCCTGGCGCCCAAGCAGTTCCAGCCGGGCGACCAGCTTCTGCATGGCGGGGTCATAGCGGTCCTGCTCGATCAGCTGCAGGGCCAGGCATTCCGAGAGATTGCGCGCGCCGATGCCGGTCGGTTCGAACCGCTGCACGACCTGCAGCATGTCTTCCACGAGTTCGGTCTCGCAGCCCAGCCGCTCCGCCACCTCGGCGATGTCATCGCGGAAATAGCCGTCGGGATCGATGGAATCGATGATGGCGGACCCGACCATGCGCTGAATCTCGTCCGTGACCGCCAGGCCCAGCTGGGTCATCAGCGATTCCCGCATGCTGATCTCTTCGCCGAGCGTGTTCTCCAGGCTGAGGTCCATGTCCTCGAACCGCGAGGAACCCCCGGCACCGATCTGCCCCAGGCCACCGCCGGTATCGCCGGAGTCCCCGACCGGGGCAGCGGTCTCGCCCATGCGATCCGCCGCGCTGTCCTCTCCGCTGACGCTTTCGCGGTCGGTGTCGAAGGCCTGTTCGGCCTCAGCCCCGCCGCCGTTTTCCGCGGTGATCGACATTTCGGGCACGACCTCGTCGCCGAAGCCGTCACCGGACGTGTCCGGCTTCACTTCCGGTTCCGGGGCTTCGACGGCACCTTCGGCCTCCCGCGGTTCCAGCAGCGGATTGCGTTCCAGTTCCTGTTCGACGAAGGACGTGAGTTCGATGTTGTTGAGCTGCAGCAGCTTGATCGCCTGCTGCAACTGCGGCGTCATGACGAGGCTCTGGCTCTGCCGTATCTCCAGGCGGGGTCCGATGGCCATGCTGTGCCGCCCCTACATCCGGAAACGCTCGCCGAGATATACCCGGCGTACGTCGTCATGGTTCACGATATCGTCCGGCGTGCCCTCCATCAGCACCCGCCCGTCGTGCAGGATGTAGGCCCGGTCGATCAGGTCCAGTGTCTCGCGCACGTTGTGGTCGGTGATCAGCACGCCCAGTCCCCGGTCCTTCAGGTGGAACACCAGGTCGCGAATCTCGCCCACGGCAATGGGGTCGATACCGGCCAGGGGTTCATCCAGCAGCATGAAGGACGGACGGGATGCCAGCGCGCGGGCGATTTCCACCCGGCGGCGCTCACCGCCGGACAGGGCCATTGCCGAGGCGCGTCGCAGATGCGTCAGGGAGAATTCGGCCAGCAGGTCTTCCAGCATCTGCTCGCGTACTTCGCGTTCGCTTTCGGCCACTTCCAGCACGGCGCGGATATTCTGTTCCACGCTCATGCCCCGGAAGATCGATGCTTCCTGCGGCAGGTAGCCGACACCCAGGCGGGCGCGGCGGTACATCGGCAGCCCGGTGATGTCGTGGCCATCCAGCATGATCTGGCCGAAGTCGGCCTTGATCAGTCCGGTGATGATGTAGAAACAGGTGGTCTTGCCCGCGCCGTTCGGACCCAGCAGCCCCACGGCCTCGCCGCGTTGCACCGACAGGGACACGTCGCGCAGGACAGGGCGCTTCTTGTAGCGCTTGCCGAGCTTGCGCGCCGACAGGCCGGAATTCTCGTGCACCAGCCGGGGGGCCTGTTCGGGCGTGCCCGGGGCGCCGGACGGGCCCTTCCTGTCGCTGGAACCGGTCATTGGCCATTGTCCGATCGCTGGGGCTGGAAGATGCCCTTCACCCGAGATCGGAAGAGCACACGTCTGAACTCCAGTCACATTCCTTTATCTCGTATGCCGTCTTCTGCTTGAAAAAAAAAAAAAAAAAAAAGAAAAAAAACAAAGAAAAAAAAAAAAAAAAAAACAATTACTAACACCCACTCACATGTGACTTCAGACAGAAACATCAGCCTCGACTCTCCTGTCCGACCACCAGAGGCCAAACCACAAAGTTA
>CAJYBQ010000162.1 GCA_913064755.1 uncultured Alphaproteobacteria bacterium | reverse complement strand
CTGGACAAGAACGGCAATATGGCGAAGATACTCGGAATGGCTTTCAAAACGCTCGAGCAGGCCGGTGCGCGGAAATTCATCGAATACGCTGAGCCGGTAACACATCAACCCGGTCAGCCGGCCCTGCCAGAAAGGCGAGGACGTCGTCAGCGCCAGCAGGTGCGGCAGGAAATAGCTGACCTGGTTCATCAGGTCATTGCGCAGCTCCACATCCTCGATGCCGACATGGACATGCATGCCGCAGATCAGCAGCCGCTGGGCGACCTGCTGCATATCCTCCGCCAGCACGTTGTAGCGGGCGCCATCGGTATGCTGCTGCAGCGTCCATTCCGCAAAGGGATGCGTGGATGCCGCGATCGGCCGCAGCCCATGCGCCGCGGCGGACGTGGCGACGCAGCCGCGCAGATGCGCGATGCGCTGGCGCGCTTCGGCGATGGACCGGCAGACAGGCGTGCCAACCTCGATCTGTGCGCGCAGGAATTCCGGCGTCACCGCACCGCCACCATCTCCGATCAGCCTGCTGCATTCTTCCAGAATGGCACGCGGCGGGTCGACGGCAAGGTCGCGGGTTTCCGGGTCGATCAGCAGGTATTCTTCCTCGATCCCGATGGTGAATGACGGGGCCTTGTTCATGGCAGCACCTCCAGCGGGGCGAGCATCTCCCGGAAGTCGCGGGCGAGCATCTCTGCCCATTGTGCCGCGCCCGCTTCGGTCTCGATCAGGTCCTGCCGGATTTCCAGCGCGATGTAGGGGCGTCCGGCATTGATGGCGTGATGGTAGATCGAGAACGAGCGTGGCTCGTTGACCGCATAGGGCTGATTGTCGCCGACGACGATGTCGGCACGACGGCGCAGTATCTCCAGCAGCCGGTCGCTCTCCGGGCTCCGGTGGTCGTGCAGGACACCCAGGTGCCACGGCCGACGCTGCCCCCGGATGGTCGGCGTGAAACTGTGGATGAACAGCAGCGGCGGCGGTGTCGGTCCGGCCAGGGTCAGCACCTGGCGCTCCACCTCGTTGTGATACTGGCGGTGCCAGCTCATCCGATGGGCCTGCTCGCCCTCGGACAGTCCCTCGTTGCCGGTGACGCGGGTGCCGTCCGAAAACACCGACACGGCTGTCTCGTCGTCGGGGTAGCGGTTCAGATCGACGAACAGCCGCGATGTGCCACCCAGGATCGCCGGTGCATCCAGCGCCTCTGCCAGGTGCCGCGTCACGGCGGCGGCACCGACATCCCAGGCGATGTGTTCGAACATCTTGTCGGGATCAATGCCGAGGGTGCCATAGCCGCGCGGCAGCGCGTTCGACGCATGGTCACAGATCAGCAGCGTGCGTGCCTTGCCATCCCTGTTGAACAGGTGAAAGGCAGGCGGTTCGACGTCAGCGGTGGGACGCAGGGAGAAGGGATCAAACATGGGCGGCAGAATAGACGCTTTTCCGGCAACGCAAACAAGGCCACCCTGCGCCGCGTTCGGAATTTCCAGAAAGTGCCCTGCCATGACCCAGACCGCCCCCCTGCCCGCCACCCTCGAAAGCGAGCTTCTGTTCAACGCGGACGGGCTGATCCCGGCAATCGCGCAGCAGCATGACACCGGCGAAGTCCTGATGATGGCCTGGATGAACCGCGCCTCCATCGCCGAAACGCTGGAAACCGGGCAGGTCTGCTACTGGTCGCGTTCGCGGCAGGCCTTCTGGCGCAAGGGTGAAAGCTCCGGCCACGTGCAGCGGCTGACGGAACTGCGCTACGACTGCGATGGCGACACCATCCTGCTGCTGGTCGACCAGACCGGGGCCGCCTGCCACACCAACCGTCGCAGCTGCTTCTACCGCGCGGTCTGCGGCGGTGAGGTCGTGGAGATCATGCAGCCGGAATAGACCTGCTATTCCTGCCGCTTCACCCTGTTCCAGTGCGCGTCCATCTCGCCCAGGGTCGCGTCGGCAATATCACGCCCCTCCGCCTGGATGGCGGCTTCCACGGCGTGGAACCGTCGTTCGAACTTCGTCGTCGCCCGGCGCAGGGCCTCCTCGGGGTCATGCCCCAGGTGACGGGCCATGTTGGCGATCGCGAACAGCAGGTCACCGAGTTCCTCCGCCTGTCGTGCCGTGTCACCACTGCTGATCTCCGCCTCCAGCTCTGCCAGTTCCTCGTGCACCTTGGCCACGACCGGCGGTGTCGCTGACCAGTCGAATCCCACCCGCGCGGCGCGTTTCTGGATCTTCTCCGCCCGCGTCAGCGCAGGCAGGCCCAGCGCCACGCCATCAAGGGCGGAGGGTGCCCTGCCCTCAGATGCCGCCTTCGCCGCCCGCTCCCGCGCCTTCTGGTTTTCCCAGTTCAGGGTCTGCGCGCCAGGGCTGTCGATCCCGTCCTGGGTGCCGAAGACATGCGGATGACGGCTTTCCATCTTGTCGGCAATGGCGCTTGCAACGTCATCGAAGCTGAAATCCCCCGCCTCCTCCGCCATGCGGGCATGGAAGACGGTCTGGAACAGCAGGTCCCCCAGTTCCCCCTTCAGGTCATCCCTGTCGCCGCGCTCTATGGCGTCGGCGACCTCGTAGGCTTCCTCGATGGTGTAGGGAGCGATGCTGGCGAAGTCCTGCGCCAGGTCCCAGGGACAGCCGGTGCCGGGCGTGCGCAGCGCGGCCATGATCGCCAGCAGGCGATCGATGGGTCGTTCCGCACCCGCTGGCGTTGCATCTGACGTCCCGGATGGGGTGCCCGTTGTAGTGGCTGTCATGGCTGGCCCTTCATTTTCTGGCACTCACGCGGATCGCATGGTAGCTAGCGTCGGTTTCCGGCCCATCATATGGATGAAGGGCGAATCGCACAGGGACACGTCTGGACGTGCAGTCATGACAGAAGTGCTGGCCGTAATCGGCCTCGGATATGTGGGCCTGCCCCTCGCGGTGGCACTGGCGAAGAAATTCCGCGTGGTCGGTTTCGACATCAAGGCGGACCGGGTTGCCGAACTGAAGGCCGGACTGGACCGGACGGGCGAGGTTGATCGCGCGACGCTGGAAACCTGTGGCGTCAGCTTCACCGCCGACCCGGACATGCTGGCCGAGCCGTCGGTCTATTTCCTCACCGTCCCGACGCCGATCAGTGCCAACCGCCAGCCGGACCTGAGCCTGTTGCAGAAGGCCTGCGAACTGATAGGGCCGCACCTGGTCGAGAACGACCTCGTGACGATAGAATCGACGGTCTACCCGGGCGTCACCGATGAATTCTGCGGCCCGATCCTGCAGAAGGTCTCCGGACTGCGCCAGTACGACCAGATCAAGCTGGCCTATTCCCCCGAACGCATCAACCCGGGCGACCGGGAACACACCATCGAACGGATTATCAAGGTCGTTGCGGGCCAGGACGAGGAAACCACGGACCGGATTGCCGGAATCTACGCCGCGGTGGTCCAGGCCGGCATCCATCGCGCGCCGTCCATCCAGGTGGCCGAGGCGGCGAAGGTGATCGAGAACACGCAGCGTGACCTCAACATCGCCCTGATGAACGAACTCGCGATCATCTTCGAGCGGCTGAACCTGCGCACCTCCGACGTGCTGGCCGCGGCGGGCACCAAGTGGAACTTCCTGCCCTTCAAGCCGGGACTGGTCGGTGGCCACTGCATCGGCGTCGACCCCTATTACCTGACGGCACGGTCCGATGACGTCGGCTACCATCCGGAGGTCATCCTGTCCGGGCGACGGATCAACGACCAGATGGGCACCTATATCGCACAGCGGGCGATGAAGATGATGGCCCGCCGCCGCCGCCTCGACGTTTCGGCCAGCTTCGCGGTGCTGGGCGTGACGTTCAAGGAAGACGTCACCGACCTGCGCAACAGCCGGGTGCCGGACATCGTGCATGAACTGCTCGAATTCGGCGTCAGCGTGAAGCTGCATGACCCGATTGCCGACCCGGTGGAAACCTTCGAGGAATATGGCTACCGGCTGGTGGACGAGCAGGAACTCGAAGGTGCCGACGCGATCATCCTGGCCGTGGCCCACAAGGAATATCTCGAACGTGGTGCCAGCTGGATCAATGAGTTCGCTGGACCTTCTGCCATAGTGGTTGACATAAAATCAGTCATCGACCCGAAGGACCTGCGCCCCGACATCGACTACTGGAGCCTCTAGCACGCACAGTCCACTCGCGGATGGTTGTCGCCCCCCTTAGTCCCGCAGGCCGGTATCGACGGTGGGTCGATATCAGTCCTCTTCGGCCTGCCGTGCCGCTTCGGCGAGGTCGGCCACGTTCTCCCGGGCCTGGGCGTCGAACAATCCCGGTTCCCTGGGATCGGGACTCAACAGTCCGGTCGCCTTCAGTTCGTCCAGGCCCGGCAGGTCGCCGAGGCTCTCCAGCCCGAAATGGATCAGGAATTCGTCCGTGGTGCCCCAGGTGACCGGGCGTCCGGGAGTCTGGCGACGTCCCTTCGGGCGAATCCATCCGGTCTCCATCAGCACGTCCATCGTGCCCTTGGACACGGCAACCCCGCGCAACTCCTCCACCTCCGCCCGCGTGGTCGGCTGGTGGTAGGCGATGATGGCAAGGGTCTCCACGGCGGCCCGTGACAGGCGGCGTTCCGCAACCCGTTCTTCCTCCAGCACCGGGGCCAGGTCGGGCGCGGTGCGGAACATCCAGCGACCGGCGACCCGCACCGGCTCCACGCCCCTGCCCTTGTAGTCGCTGACCAGCGCGGCCATGACCTCCTCGGGGTCGACATCGTCGGGCAGGCGCTGTTTCAGCCGATCCAGGCCCAGGGGTTCGTTCGCGGCGAACAACAGGGCTTCCGCGATGCGGACGTGGTTGCGATCCATGCTCATGACGACGGCTCGTCGCGGCGGCTGCGGACATAGATCGGGCCGAAGGTGCGGCCCTGGCGGATCTCCACTTCGCCCTGTTTCGCCATCTCCAGCGCGGCCAGCAGGGTCGACGCGGTGGCGGAGCGGCGGGTGGACGGATCGGGGATCGTGTTGGGCAGATAGGCCTGCAGGCTGGCCCAGTCCGGCATGGCCCCCAGCAGCTTCCGCATGCGCTCCAGCGCCTGTTCCACCGAGTAGACCTTGGTCCGGCGCACCCTCAGCGGCTCACTCTCCCCCTGCACTTCGCGATGCGCAGCATAGGCACGCAGCAGGTCGTAGAGGTCGCAGTCCCAGGCGGATCGGCGCAGCACGCGGACGCCTTCAGGCGCGCCCCGGCGAAAGAAATCCTGCCCCTCCCGCGCCCGTGCAAACAGGCTCTCGCCAGCCTTGCGCATGGCCTCGAGCCGTCGCAACTGCCAGCCGAGCCGCGCCGCCAGTTCGGCACCGCTCGGTTCATCCTCCGGCTCCGGGTCCGGCAACAGCAGTCGGGATTTCAGATAGGCCAGCCACGCGGCCATGACCAGGTAGTCCGCCGCGATCTCGATCCGCAGGTGCTGGGCGGACTCGATGAAGGCGACGAACTGATCCGCCAGTCGCAGGATGGAAATGCGCGCCAGGTCGACCTTCTGCTCCCGCGCCAGGTCCAGCAACAGGTCGAGCGGGCCTTCGTAGGCACCCAGGTCGACAACCAGCCGCCCACCCTCCCCCGATCCGGGCAGGTCTTCCTCGAACTCCGGCGATGGTCGCGGTGGCTCGGTCATTGGCAATGCCTGATGGCGAAAGGAAAAAGCATAGCCGATGCGGGATCAGGCGAGCAAATCCTCCAGTTCCGCCAGTCCGGCCGCCGCGTCGAATGCTTCGGGCCGTTGCAGGGTCGCCATGGCCAGGGACAGGCGTGCCCGTGCCTGCTCGCCGATTTCCGGCACCGCCTCGGCCACTTCGCGCATGGTGGCAAGATCGCCGGAGCATTGCAGCACCCCGTCGCAACCCGCGTCCAGCGAGCCCACCGCACGTTCTGCCGCCGTGCCGGGCAGCGCCTTCATGTCGATGTCATCCGACATCAGGAAGCCGTCGAAATTGCAGAACATGCGAATGACTTCCCCGATCACCACGGGCGACAGGGTGGACGGGTGGTGCTTGTCGATCGCGGGAAACAGCAGATGACCGGTCATGCCGAAGGCGGCCTGCCGGGCCAGCCGCCGGAACGGCCGGAAGTCCGTATGCTTCAAATCGTCGATACCGCAATCGATGACCGGCAGATCGAGATGGCTGTCACTGGTGGCGCGACCATGACCCGGCAGATGCTTGACGACGGGCAATGCGCCACCGGCCCGCAGACCGGCCACCACCTGCGCCCCCAGCGCCGCGACCCGGTCGGGGTCGGACGAGAACGCGCGGTCTCCGATGACATCATGGGTCTGCGGTTGCCGCAGGTCGAGGCAGGGCGCACAGGGCACGTTGAATCCGGCCCCCACCGTGTCATGCGCGATCAGCCGCCCCAGCAGCCAGGCCGCGCGCGAGGCGACATCGGGCTCCAGGTCGCCGATCTGCTGCTGTGCTGGCAGCTTCATCCAGTGTGGCGGCTGCAGACGCTGCACCCGTCCGCCTTCCTGATCCACCAGCAGGGGCAGGTCGGCCCGGCCTGACAGGTCACGCAGGCTGTCGTTCAGGGCGCGGACCTGATCCGGCGTGTCGATGTTGCGCCGGAACAGGATGTATCCCACCGGTTCCGCCTCACGAAACAACGCACGTTCATCATCCGTCAGACGGGTTCCCGCCAGGCCGAAGATCACCGGCTTCATCAGCCCACTCCCAATTCAACGCCTGGCGGCGATGCAGCCCTGCCCCTTGGCCACGAGCGGCTGGCAGAAAGCTTCCGCCGCCTGCTTGCTGGCGAAGTCGCCGGTTCGCAGCCGATAGTAGACACCCCGGTCGCCGAGGTCGGCACGCACGATGTCAGGCGCATGATCGCCCAGCAGGTCCGGCAGCTTCCGGCGCGCCGCCTCCCAGGCTTCACGGGCGCTGGCTTCATCGCGGAACGCGGCAAGCTGCGCCTGCCAGTCTCCGGTTGCTGCCGTCGCTGCGGGCGCCTTGGCAGGCGCGGCCGGTTTCGCGGCAGTTTCCTTCTCCGTCGAGCCGACAACCCGGTCCGCCACCGTCCGGGCCGGTCTGGCGGGCGGAACCGGCGTGGCGGCAGCGCCCGCGCCCTGGCCGCGAAGCCGAACCTGATCATCTGCGACGAGGTGACGAGCGCCCTCGATCCGCTGGTGGCCGACGGTATCCTGAAGCTGTTGCT
>CAJYBQ010000161.1 GCA_913064755.1 uncultured Alphaproteobacteria bacterium | reverse complement strand
CGAGTGGGACGCGGTGTGGAGCGCCGAAGTGGGTCGACGACCCGACGGCTACGACATCGAATACAAGGTGCCCTTCGCTATCTTGGGCATCAAGGGGGGCGAGTCGCTGACGATGGGCATCAACATCACGCGCGACGAGCCACTGCGCAACGCGACCTACGACTGGCGATTGATCGTGCCGCCGCGTAGCCCTCTGTCGGCCTCGAGCTTCGGCGTGCTGACCGGCCTCGACGACATTCGAGCCCAGCGCGCCTTGGAACTCACTCCGTACCTGGCTGCGAGCAGCGACTTTCAGCCCGTCTTTCAGATCGCTCCACGCCGTCGAGCCAACCTCGCTGCCGGCGCGGACGCGCGTGTGCAAGTCGGCACCGGCTCGTATGTCGAGGCCTCGGTGCTGACCGACTTCGCCCAGGTCGAAGCCGATCAGGTGCAGGTGGCCATTGGGCATCAGCACGCCCTTCGACGGGCCGGTGGTGCCGGACGTGAACATGATCATGCCGATGTCGCTGTAGGTGACCTCCACATCGATCTCGTCGTCGGGACCATCCAGCAGTTCGTCGAAGGACCGGACATCGATCCGCTGGACGTCGGGGCGTGGCACGTCGGCCCCGTCGCTGGGCACGTAGACCGTGACCAGGTCCGGTAAGGTGTCCTCGATCTCCGCCAGCCAGGGCAGGAATTCCGGCTCCACCACCGCCATCCGCGCCCGGCAATTGGTCAGCACATGGGTCAGGAACCGACCCTTGTAGGCGGTATTGACCGCCACCGTGACCGCACCGATGCGGCTGAGGCCGATCCAGGACCAGAGGTATTCCAGCCGGTTGTGCAGCATCAGCACGACGTGATCGCCAAAGCCGACACCGGCCCCGGCATAGGCATTGCCCATGCTGTTGGCGGCCCGGTGCGCTTCCAGGTAGGTAAGCGCCGGTCCGTCCTCGAACTGTATGAAACGACTGTCCGGGCGCTCCTGCGCCTGGCGGGCCAGTACCCGGTTGACCGTCCAGTCAGACTTGTCGGTTGCCATCTTTCCCTCTCCCCAGAGTTTCCCCGGGGGAAGCTTACAATGGCGTGACCGGTTTACTCCACCCTCAGTTCCGCTGCCGGTTTGCGGCCAAGCGCCCGCCATGCCCCGAACAGGCCAAGCAGGGTGGTCAGCATGATGGCCCCGATGACCACGATGGCCAGTCGCGCCGGCAGGATGGTGAATTCACCCTGCATGACGAAGGTCGTGACCCCCCAGGCGGCCGCGGACCCGGCAATCGCCGCGACGATGGCGGTGACGAAACCCAGCACCGCGAACTCGGTGGCGTTGATCTTCAGGATCTGGCCGCGTGTTGCGCCGATGACCTTCAGCACCACGGATTCGCGCACCCGGCGGCGGTGCCCGGCGGCAATCGCCCCGGCCAGCACAAGCAGGCCGGCGAACAGGGTCACGCCGGATGCCGCGCGGATCGCGGTCGCCACCTGGCCCAGGATCTGGTCGAACATGACCATGGCTTCCTTGACGCGGATGGCGCTGACATTGGCGAACTCGTCGGTGATGGCGCGGTAGAGCTGCTGTTCCGCCGCGCCGGTCGCATGCGCGGTGGCGAGGTGGGTATGCGGTGCCCCGGCCAGGGTCGCGGGATCGAAGATCAGCAGGTAGTTGATCGCGAAGGTGCCCCAGTCGATCTTGCGCAGGCTGGCGATGCGGGCAGTGATGTCACGGACAAGCACGTTGATCGTCATCGTGTCACCGCTGCCGGCCCCCAGCCCCGCCGGGGCCTCGTCTTCGAAATTGACCAGCGGTTCGCCCTGGTACTCGCCGGGGCGCAATCCACCGGCCCCGGATGGGGTCTTCCCTGCGGTGGGTGTCGACAGGGTCCTGATAGACGCTTCGGATGGCATCTGCGCCGAACATGTCATCGGCCAGATGCGCGATGCAAGGCCCGGCAGCCTGGCCATCATCGACTACATGCAATTGCTGGATCAGGACCGGCGGAAGCCGGAGATTGCTGTCCAGATCGAAGCGTTGAGATCATTCGCGGCGCAAACGGGGGTGATCTTCGTCCTGTTGTCACAGATCGACCGGTCCTGGGATGCGACCGGCAAGCCGTTCCCTGACATGGCGGATGTGCGCCTGCCGAACCCGGTGCCGTTCGCGGCATTCTCCAGAGCCTGCTTCCTTCATGACGGGGAGATACGCCTCGACGTCGCATCGGCGTGACCGGGCAACGGGACGCTCTCACCCGGATCGGTTCATGGAGCTTACCAGCGCGGGCAGTCGCTGCGCTTCGTATGGTTGCGCAGGGACGTGAGGTATTGCTCGACGGCCTTGTTCACCGTCGGCGTGCACTGGCCGATCTCGGCAGCCAGCGAACCGCGGTAGAGGCTCATGGCGACGCCGTGGGTCACCGCAACAGCCGCCATCTGGCGTTCCGACCAGCAACCGCTGTTGCGCTCCCGCTCCAGCAGCGGCAGATAGGAACGGGCACCCCAGTCCATACCGCAGAACTCGGCGAAGGCCGAACCGGCGCCCCGGGCGATGACGTCCCTGGTCATCGCGTTGGGCAGCAGGCCGTCGATCTTCTCGATGGCGGTTGCAGGGGCGCATTTCCCGGTGCCGCAATCGCCGATCTGGATGTTCTGCACGACCAGGTCCGACACCTGTCGGATCTGATCCTTGTCGATCTCGTCAATCATCGACGGCTCTTCCGCGAGCGCGGGAGCGGCGAAGCAGAGGCTGAGCGTCATGGCGACGGCCAGGAGTCCGGGGGAACGCGGCATCAGCTATCGGTCTCCATCGGCAGGTCGGGGTTCATGCACCATTCGGTGAGTGAATTGTCGTAAAGGGCGACATCGTCATGGCCAAGCAGTGCCATCACGAAGGCCGGTGTCGTCGCGGCAATGCCACCCCCGCAATAGGTGACGAGCGGGCCCGAGCCATCGGCCCCGACATCCGCCAGCATCCGTTGCAGCTGCGGCAGCGGCAGGAATGCCTTTGTCTTCGGGTCCAGCATTTCCCGCGCCGGGACATTGACGCTGCCCGTGATGCGGCCCGGGCGACCGTAATGCACACCGTCGCCGCCGGAATGCTGATCCCGGCCAAGCGCGTTCAGGACAACCGTGCCATCGTCGTCCAGCGCGGCCAGCACCCGCGTCTGGTCCGCGATCAGTTCGGGACGCGGCGCGGCGGAGAAGCTGGCGGCAGGATGCTGCACCGTGCCGCTCTCCGTGGCGCGGCCCTCGGCTTCCCACTTGTCGATGCCGCCATCCAGCACCGCGGCATCGTCGAAGCCGAAGGCGCGCAGCATCCACCAGACACGGGTCGCCCACATGGGATGAAACCGGCTGTAGAGCACGACGCGGGTGCCGTCGCCGATCCCGAGCCTGCCGGCGGCCGCGGCGAATTCGGCGACATCGGGCAGGGTGAACCGCAGGTTCGGCATGTCGCGGGACAGGTCACCCTGGATGTCTATGAAACCGGCACCGGGGATATGTGCCGCCTCCCATTCCGCGCGGCACGGCTCGACACGAAAGGTCGCCTTCGGGTCCGGGGCCAGGCGTGTCGAGCAATCGAAGATGCGCAGATTCGGATCTCCCAGTTGCGCGGCAAGCTGTTCCGTGCTGATCAGCCAGCGTTCCATGCGCTCGTTCATCTTGCGTCTCCCCCTGACAGGCTTGCGGACCCGTCCACAGTTTCATGCGCCGTCGGGCTATGCAGTCCCGGCGTGTGGCGCGAGCATCGTGATGATCGTGGAGGGCCAATCATGAACGACCAGACACCAGTGCGCCAGAGTGGCGACAAGACAGGTACCGGGAGCGCGGGCACGGATGCAGGCATCTATGCAAATGGCTGCGCTTTCATCGACGGTGGCTACGTACCGGTCGCGGAGGCGAAGGTTTCCGTCCTCGACTGGGGCTTCAACAAGTCCGATGTGACCTATGATGTCGTGCACGTGCGCGACGGGGGTTTCTTCCGACTGGACGACCATCTTGACCGTTTCTTTGCCTCGATGGCGGCGTTGCGGATGAAGGTGCCGCATGACAAGGCAGAGATGGCTGGCATCCTGACCGAATGCGTTCGCCGTTCCGGCTTGCGCAATTCCTACGTTGCCATGGTCACGACGCGCGGCGTGCCGCAGCCCGGCGCCCCGCGCAAGCCCAGCGTCATTCCGAACAGGTTCATCGCCTATGCCATTCCCTGGGTCGATGTGATCAGCGAGGAGATCCAGGAACGCGGCGCGCACCTGATCATCGCGAAGACGCCGCGCATCCCCGCCGCTTCCGTCGACCCGACCGTGAAGAACTATCACTGGGGCGACATGATCCGGGCACTGTTCGAGGCGGAGGACGCGGGCGCCGATACGGCCGTCCTGCTGGACCTCGACGGCTTCGTGACCGAGGGACCGGGGTTCAACGTCTTTGCCGTCATCGATGGCACGGTCGTGTCGCCGGACCGCGGCGCGCTGGAAGGGGTGACGCGGCAATCCGTTCTGGACCTGTGTGACAAGCTGGGCATCCCTTCGGAGGTCCGGCCCCTGACGGCCGATGAACTTCGCGAAGCCGACGAGGTATTCACCTCCACGACGGCGGGCGGGGTCATGCCGGCATCGCGCATCGATGGCCGGATCAAGGGCAATGACCGGCCCGGTCCGATATCCATGCGGCTGAAGGAGACCTACTGGCAGCAGCACGGCGAAGGCTGGCACATGACACCGATCGACTACTGACAGGCGACACCGGCGACCCGGATGCGCATCGGGGGGCGGCAATGCCTTCGGTCAGTGAAACGATCTACAGCAGCCAGGATTCCACGGTTTCCTCGCGGCCCTTCAGCGGGATCTCGCCGACCCGGGTGGCGTCCTCCGTGGCGCGGGCGGCGCGGATGGTTACGCCGCTGGCCATGATGACGGTATCGCTTTCGCCCTTGTGCGCGATCGCGGCCTCCGCCTCCAGCCGGTTGGCGATGTTCACCGTGTCGCCGACGATGGTGTAGTTCATGCGGCCCTTTGCACCGATGTTGCCGACAACGACAGGGCCGGAATGCAACCCGATCCTGACCTTCACCGGATGCGCCCGGCCCCGGTTGTCGGCGGCCACGGCCTCCCGGATCGCGCGTGCGGCCAGCACGGCGCGTGCGGCATGGTCTTCCTGCGGTTCCGGCGCGCCCCAGAATGCCATCACGGCATCGCCGATGAACTTGTCGATGGTGCCGCCGGTGGCCTCTATCTGTTTCGCCAGCAGATCGAAATGCGCGTTCAGGAAATCGGCGGTCTCGGTCGCGGCCCAGTGCTCCGACCGGCCCGTGAAGCCGCTGATATCCGTGAACATCACGGTCACGAACCGCTCCTGGCTGCCGACGGCATTGTCCGTTCCCTGTGCCATCAGGTTCTGCACCAGGCGCTTGGGCACATAGGTCTCGAACCAGCGCAGGCCGGTGATCATCGCGTTCATGGACGCGGCGGCATTGTCCAGTTCCCTGAACGGGCTGCGGGGCAGGGGCTTCAACCCATCGAGGTCCAGCTTTCGCGCCCGATCGGCAAATGCCGACAAGCGCACCAGCGGCATCGCCAGGCGGCGGGCGGCAAGGAAGGCAATCAGCAGGCTGATGATCAGCACACCGAATCCGGCGAGGCCCGCGCGCAGAAGCCGCTGCAGTTCGTCGGTCACATCCTGCAGCGGGAAGGCCAGCACCAGGGTCCATGGCACATCGCCATAGCGCTCCATCGTCGTCAGCAGCAGGACCTGGTTGGACTGGTTCGGCAGTCGGACCAGGCGGGATTCGAAGTCCTCTGCCTGAACATTCAGCAGGCTCGCCTCCCCGGCCAGCAGGGCACTCAGTATCGGGTCATCGAAGTCCGCCGCCGACAGGTGGTTGATCGGTTTGCCGCCGTCGATGCGACCGTCGAACATCGCGGGATGCGCCAGTACCCGGTTCTCGCCATGCAGCAGGAACGCGGTGCCGAATACCTGGGCCGCGGCGTCGGCAACCGTGCGGGCCAGCCGGTCGGTCGGTACGCGCGCGCCCAGCACGCCAACGAAGGTGCCGTCGACCTTCACCGGGCGGCGATAGGTCATCAACGGTGTGCCGCCCCCGTGGTTCCAGACGATCTCTCCCCAGTGCGGCGGCAGGTCCTTCTCCGCAATGATCCGGTCCAGGATATCGGGGATGTCCAGCAGGTCGCCCCGCCTGACCACGCCGTTTCCGTCCTGGCGCTGCACGTCCAGCAACTGGCCCTGCAGGTCGACGAACGACAGGCCGCGCGTGGCCGGCGTGGCGGCAAGCGCACCGGTCATCAGCTTGGCCAGTGGCCCGTCGATGTTCAGCGGCTGGTTCGGCAGTTCCGCCTCGAAGAAGGTACCGACGAAACCGACCTGGGCCTCGACCGGGCGCAGGTCGGCGACAATGTCATTCTCGATGAGTTGCAGCATGACCCGCGCCTCCGACTGCAAGAGGTCCTCGGTATTGCGCCCCGCACTGTTCACCACCAGGCACAGCACAAGCGTCACCGCCAGCAATACCAGGCCACCGATGCCGATGGTCAGACCTGCACGCAGGCCGATGCGTTGTCGGGGGATGCGGAATTTCATTCAGGTGCTATACGGTCAAAATGTCCGCGGTTGAAGGTGAATCGTGCTGGTTCCGGGCCGGGCGAGACGTTGCAGGGGAATGTTGCATGGGCGCTGCCGTCGAAGGTTTCCTGCTCAGCCTCGGCCTGATCCTCGCGATCGGCGCGCAGAATGCCTTTGTCCTGCGCCAGGGACTGAGGCGTCAGTACGTCTTCACGGTGACGACGATCTGCGCCCTCAGCGACGCCGCGCTGATCGGGGCCGGGGTCTTCGGGCTGGGCAGCCTGATCCGGGAAGTACCGGCCGTGATCCAGTTCGTCACGATCGGCGGCGTGATCTTCCTGCTGGTCTATGGCGGGCTGGCACTTTGGCGCGCCCTGTCACCCGGTGCACTGCATGCGGCCGAAGGCCAGCGGCTGAGCCATCGCATGGCGATCCTGACCCTGCTCGCCCTCACCTTTCTCAACCCGCATGTCTATCTCGACACGGTCGTGATGCTGGGCAGCTTGTCGGCACGGCATGACCTGGACGGACGCATCGCGTTCTGGCTCGGCGGTGCCCCCGCGTCGGCAGCGCTCTTCTACAGCCTGGGCTACGGCGCGCGCTGGCTCTCGCCCTTGTTCTGG
>CAJYBQ010000160.1 GCA_913064755.1 uncultured Alphaproteobacteria bacterium | reverse complement strand
AGCCCTGCCCCAGCGGACAGCCGCTCTCGTTCAGGAATGCCTGCTGAGCTTCGGTCTCGATGCCCTCCGCGATGACGTCCAGGCCCATGTCGCGGGCCAGTTGCAGGGTGCTCTGCACGATGGCGCGGGATGTATTGCTGGTCAGCAGGTCGATGGTGAAGGCCTTGTCGATCTTCAGGCTGCGGCAGGGCAGGTGCTGGATGCGCAGCAGCGACGAATAGCCGGTACCGAAATCGTCGATGGAGATGTGAAACCCGGCAAGGTGCAGGCGATTGAGCGTGTCCGTGCCCGACGGACCCGGCGGCGGTGCCGTTTCCGTCAGTTCCAGGTGCAGGGCGGCCAGGTCCAGCCCCCGGCTGTCCAGCGCATCGTGCAGGACATCGGTCAGCCCCTGGTCATCCAGCTGGCTGGCCGAGACATTGACCGACATGAACAAGTCGCGTGCCGATTTGCTGGCCGCCCGCCATGCCGCCAGGTCGTCCAGCGCGGTCTGCATCGCAAAGGTTCCCGGCCCGTGCAGCAGCCCCTCCGGCTCCGCCAGGCCGATGAAGGTATTCGGCGACACGGCCCCGCGCGTCCCGTGATGCCAGCGCATCAGCGCCTCCGCCCCGACAACGCGGCGGGTCGCCATGTCGACGATCGGCTGGTAGGCGATGGACAGTTCGCCCCGACCTTCGGCCTCGGCGAACTCGCCGCTCAGCCAGACGTCGTGGTGAATGTCCTTGCGGTCGGGCATTTGACGCCCCCCCTGTATGAGATCATCCAAGGATACCCTCACCCGACAACAAGGCCAGCACGACGACGATGACCATGGCAAGTGCCATCAGGATGTTGATACGCCGCTGGGTGGTCGGCGCCAGGGCCATGCGTTTCAGGGACACCCCCAGGTAGAGCCAGGCAAAATGCACCGGCACCCAGATGATGTTGATGAGCAGGAACTTGACCGCGATCTCGGAGCCCGAACTGGCGAAACCCAGCGGAAAGCTGGCGAACAGGGTGCCATTGACGGCATAGGCCTTCGGATTCACGAATTGCAGGAAGATGCCATCGATGGCGCCCGGCACCTTCACCGCCCGCGCGAATGCAATGGTGCTGCCGGCCAGCGCGATACGTGTCGCGAGGTAGAACAGGAAGGCAACGGAGACCACCAGGAAGACCAGCTTCAGTTCCGGCACGGTCTCCAGGATCACCGCCAGCCCGCTGACCACCGCAACGGCCACCAGGTTGGTGCCGAGCCAGAGCCCGAGGATGTAGCGCACGCCGGTCCGATAGCCGAACCCCGACCCGACCCCCGCCACGGACAGGACCCCCGGCCCCGGCGTGATGATCAGCAGAAAGAAGGCTCCGACGAAATAGGCGAGGTCCTCGATCAACTCCCCACAGCCTTCTGACTGCGGTAACCGAAGGATTCGTTGATCCGGCCCAGGATGTGGGCGCCCGCAGTGGTGACCTCTCCGCCGTCACCCGTGGTCCCGACCAGGGCGGCAGGATCGACGGGTGCGTTGAAGTCGGGGTCGTGGAACGTGGCGATGGACAGGCGTTCCCCCACGTGTCGGTTGGTGGCGCGGTGCGGCATCGAACGATACCGCCCCCCGGTCCAGCGGGCCATCAGGTCACCGGAATTGATCACCAGCGCCCCGGGCACCGGCGGCGTCGCGATCCACCGACCATCCGGCAACCGCACCTCCAGCCCGCCGCTGGCGTCCTGCCAGAGCAGCGTTATCAGCCCGAAATCGGTATGGGGCGCGACACCGAACTGGTCCGCCCCCAGGTCCGCCGGTTGCCGCGGGTAGAACACGGCCTGGGTACGCTGCAGCGGCTTGGTATAGAAAGGCGCAAAGAAATGTCGGTCGACGCCAAGGCTCAGCGCCACGCCCTGCAACAGGCGCTGTCCGCAATCGGCGATGGCGGCGTAATAGGCCTCGAAGGCGTCACGGAAATCTGCCGGGGCAGCGGGCCAGACGTTCGGCCCCCTGAGCGGTTGCCCCGCGGCCACGTCCACATCGTCCAGCGGCAGGTCGAGGCCGATCTGGAAGAATTCCTTGTGGTCGGGGCGCTGCGCCCCGTACATCCGCGCGTCACCCAGCGCATTGAAGCCCCGGTGATGCCTTGTCACCGCGACCTTGCGCTTCTCGTCCTGCGGCAGGCGAAAGAACGCCAGGGCCGCGTCGGCCGCGCGGTCGATCACCGCCGCATCGACACCATGGTTGGTGATGTAGAAGAAACCGCTGTTCTCCATGGCATCGGCGATCCGTGCCGGAACGCCCCCGCCGTCCGCGGCCGACAGGGGCTGCAGGTCGATGATCGGAATGTCCGTCACGGCATGGCTCCGTTCGCGGTGATCCGTCTAGCCGACATTCCGACCCACCTTCTCCCAGTAGGGCTTGCGCAGTTCCCGCTTCAGGATCTTGCCGGTCGGGTTGCGCGGCAGTTCGGCGATGAAGTCGACCGACTTGGGGCACTTGTAATGGGCAATGCGCTCGCGCGCATAGGCTATCACCTCGGCCTCCGTGACCTCGGCTCCCGCCTTCTTCACGATCACCGCCTTGATCGCCTCCCCCCAGCGCTCGTCGGGCACCCCGATGATGGCAACGTCGGCGATGGCGGGATGACCGAACAGGGCGCTCTCCACCTCGGCGGGATAGATGTTCTCCCCGCCCGAGATCACCATGTCCTTCACCCGGTCGTAGATGTACAGGAACTGCTCGTCATCGAAGTAGCCGGCGTCACCGGTGTGCAGCCAGCCATCCTTCAGGGTGCTCGCCGTCGCTTCCGGCAGGTTCCAGTACCCCGACATCATGGTGGCGGATCGCATGATGATCTCCCCCACTTCGCCGGTCGGGACATCATTGCCCGCTTCATCGACCACGCGGAGTTCGTATCCCGGGGCCGCCCGGCCACAGGCGCGCAGGCGTTCGGGCTTCGACAGGTCGTGTTCGTCGGGGCTCATGTAGACGCCGCCGCCATTGCTCTCGGTCATGCCGTAGGCCTGGCCGAACTTGTTGCCGATCACCTGGATGGCCTGGCGCAGCAATTCGGCGGGAATCGGTGCCGCGCCGTACCAGATCTCGTCAATCGACGAGAAATCGGTCTCCGAACACCCCGGCGTCTGCAGCAGGAAATTGATCAGCGCGGGCACCATGAACGACTTGGTCACCCGGTATCGCGGGATCAGCCGCAGGATCTCGGCGGGAACCGCCTCCGCCATGATCACGGTCCGCGCCCCGACATACAGCCCGGCCAGGGCATTGTTCAGCCCGCCCACGTGGTACAGCGGCATGCAGATCAGGTTGACGTCCGCCGCCGTCCAGCGCCCGTAGGCCTTGGTCTCGTCCGAGCTCAGGATCGGCCAGAGTTCGTAGCAGCTCAGGTGGCTCAACTGGACACCCTTGGGGTGCCCCGTCGTGCCACTGGAGTAGAGCTGGGCGGCGATATCGGTGGCCAGCACGCGGACCATCGGGTCGACGTCGGCCTGGCGACCGTACCAGGCGCGGAAGTCGTCCAGTCCGGCAGTGCCGTCGGCTTTCCCGTCTATCGCCAGCACCAGTTCGACGGCCGGCATCATCCCGCGATGCTCCAGCCCCATACCGTGATACCCGGACCCCAGCACCAGGACCCTGGCGCCACTGTCGTTGATGATATAGGCCATCTCCGGCTCCGCCAGGCGCCAGTTGACCGGCACCAGCACCGCACCGGCCTTGGCACAGCCGAAGTACAGCGCGATGAAATCGTCGGAATTCTTGGCGATCAGCCCGACCCGGTCGGACGGGCGGATGCCGGCCGCGATCAGCCCGTTGGCAATGGCGCTCGCCTGCCGGTCCAGGGTGTCGTAGTCGGTTTCACGGTCTCCATAGACAAGCGCAACCTGGTCACCGGTCTCGCGCGCATGCCTGCGCAGGACATCGGCGACGTTGCGGCGATCCAGGCCATCATCTGCAGTACTGTCGGTCATTCTCGGTCTCCCCCCTGAACGCCGCGCAGTCTTTCGCCATGGCCCCGCCGCGTCAACCGCATCGCGCGGCTATCGGTCACAATGTCTTGGCACGAGCTCTGGCGCAGTTTGCGGCCATGAACGCGACCATTGCCAACCAGAACACGATGACGGCCATCGCCCTGCGCCAGTTGCTGCTGCTTGCATGCGGCGGCGTGGCCCTGTGGTGGGGGCTCGGCCTCGACCGCTGCGCCGTGGACGCGCCGATCCTGTGGCCCCTGGCGCTGGTCGTCTGGGTGACGCAGAGCATGTTCTGGTTCGGCTGGCGACAATCTGACCTGAAACTGCTGTTCCTGCTGTCCTGCGGCTGGGTCGGCGTGGCATCCAGCGCCGCCGTGCTGATCATCTTCGTCGGTGCCGCCGTCGCTTCCGCCGGGGATCAGACGACGATCCGCATCGGCGCGCTGATCGCGCTGGCGCTGCCCCTGATCATCCTGCCGCGCATCGCCGTGCTCTGGCCCAGCCAGCAGGGCTGTGCAGGCATCGGCCATCACCTGCTGCGCAGCCTGTTCGTCATCATCCAGTACGCCGGGGTCGCGCTGCTGATCACCTCGATCATTCGTTTCTGCCCGTCCTGACATGACGGGCGGCCCGGCCCCACCGGCGGTCCCCTGACCGCACCACGCCTGCGTCAACGCGGAATTGTCGCAACCATCACACTCGCGATACGCGGGTTTTGACGGCACAATGGGCAGCCGTTAATGCTCAACATCACGTCCGTCCAGAATGGCGGAAACCGATCCAGAACCATACGAAAGGTTCCGACAATGGATTATGCGAAAGTCTTCTCGAGCGCCGTTGAGTCACTGCACCAGGAGAAGCGGTATCGCGTTTTCACCGAACTGGAGCGTCACGCGGGCCATTACCCGCGCGCGACCAATCATTCAGGTGGCAACAAGCCCGACGTGGTTGTCTGGTGCTCCAACGATTACCTGTGCATGAGCCAGCACGCGGTCGTGACGACCGCCATGAAGGACGCCATCGACAGGATGGGCGCGGGCGCGGGCGGTACACGCAACATTTCCGGCACCAACCATCCGCTGGTGGAGCTGGAGCGGGAGCTGATCGACCTGCATGGCAAGGAAGCCGCGCTGGTCCTGACCTCCGGCTTCGTCGCCAACGAGGCTGCGATCTCCACCATCGCCCAGTTCCTGCCGGGCTGCGTGATCTTCTCCGACGAGTTGAACCACGCCTCGATGATCGCCGGCATCCGCCATTCGGGCGCCGAGAAGAAGATCTTCCGCCACAACGACGTGGACCACCTGCGGCAGTTGCTGGAGGAAACCGACCCGGAGCGCCCGAAGCTGCTGATCTTCGAATCCGTCTATTCCATGGATGGCGATATCGCACCGCTGAAGGATTTCTGCGACCTGGCCGACGAATTCAATGCGCTGACCTACCTGGACGAGGTCCATGCAGTGGGCATGTATGGCCCGCGTGGCGGCGGTGTCGCGGAACGCGAGCAGGTCATGGACCGGATCGACGTCATCCAGGGCACGCTGGCCAAGGGGTTCGGCGTCATCGGTGGCTATATCGCGGCCTCGGCGGACCTGGTGGATACCGTGCGGTCCTATGCCCCCGGCTTCATCTTCACGACGGCCCTGCCCCCCGGCGTCGCTGCCGGTGCCGTGGCCAGCATCCGCCATCTGAAGACCAGCGACGTGGAACGGAACCAGCAGCAGGAACGCGCGGCCACGCTGAAGCGTCGCCTGGCCGAGGCCGGATTGCCGGTCATGCGTTCCAACACCCACATCGTGCCGGTGCTGGTGGGTGACCCGGCGCTGTGCAAGCAGGCGACCGACCTGTTGCTGGACGTGCATGGCATCTATATCCAGCCCATCAACTACCCCACCGTGCCGCGCGGCACCGAAAGGTTGCGCATCACACCAGGCCCGCGCCATAGCGATGACCTGATGGATGAACTGGTGACCGCCCTGCTGGCCGTCTGGGAAACACTTGGCCTGCCCCTCAACGCCCCCGCCGAAGCTGCCGAATAGGCCGGACACCGGAAACCCGGAAAACGATTCCGGGTTCAGGTTCCGTTGACAGCGCCGCAGCCATGGGGCGAGGTGTGGTCGGCAAGGCGCGCGAAACCGCAATGCCTGACAGGAACCCGCCCACCGTGGAATAACGGTTGTGGCGCCGACGGATGGTGGGGGTCCCGATCAGGACGCGCGTGAGACATGCCCGCCGGGGCAAGGATCCGATGCGCCCGGTCCGCGCTGAAACAGGTCCGCGAGAGCAACCGCGGTCGGAGTTTGAACATGCCAAGCAGAAGCACTTCAACTGGACCTTCTGGATCGTCGCCGCGATGATGTGGCTGGCGCTGCAACTGTGGCTCGGGCATCGCAGCGTCCTGTCGCTGGAATACAGCGAGTTCCTTTCCTACCTGGAGCAGGGCCAGGTCGCGGAAGTCACCGTCACCGAAACCAGGATCGATGGTCGCTTCAAGGCCCAGGTCGAGGGCAAGGACTATTTCACAACCCACCGCATCGACCCGGACTTCGCGGCGGTGCTGGAACAATACGACGTCAGGTTCGCCGGTGATTCCGATCAGAACTGGCTGACGAACCTGGTTTCCTGGTTCCTGCCCGTCCTGCTGTTCTTCGGGATATGGATACTGCTGATGCGCCGCATGTCCGGCTCCCAGGGGTTCGGCAGCATGGTGAACGTCGGCAAGTCCAAGGCGAAGGTCTACCTGGAGACCAAGACCGGCGTGACCTTCGACGATGTTGCCGGCGTGGACGAAGCCAAGGCCGAGTTGCAGGAGATCGTCTCGTTCCTTCGCGACAAGGACAAGTATGGCCGCCTGGGCGCGCACATCCCCAAGGGCATCCTGCTGCTCGGACCACCGGGAACCGGCAAGACGCTGCTGGCACGGGCAGTGGCGGGCGAGGCAGGGGTGCCGTTCTTCTCGATCTCAGGGTCCGAGTTCGTCGAGATGTTTGTCGGCGTCGGGGCCGCACGGGTGCGCGACCTCTTCGAGCAGGCCCGGAAGGCCGCCCCCTGCAGCAACATCATCGACGGACAGGACGCGCCTGCGAGCGCCCGCTCCTCCATCTCGCGATACAGCAGAGGGGGAGCGAAGGAGCAGACGCCGCACCCGCTGCGGCCGGCACGCGAACCGTCTGCACCAAGTGCAGGAATAGTCCTTCTCGCCTCGCCCAGGCGCCCGGAAATGCCCAGA
>CAJYBQ010000159.1 GCA_913064755.1 uncultured Alphaproteobacteria bacterium | reverse complement strand
GCATCCATGCGACGGGCGAGGTCGCCATAGGTGCTGGTCGTACCGAAGGGAATGCCGCGCAACATGGTCCAGACCCGCTTCTGGAACGCCGTGCCATGCATGGTCAGCGGCAGGTCGAAGACCGTCAGTCGCCCGGCGAAATAGGCCAGCAACTGCGATTTCACCTCCTTGAAGGGGGCATCCAAGCGGGTCCAGGCGGGCTGGGGACCGAACGCCTTGTGACCGCCCGGAAAGCTGAGGAAATGCAGGGACCGGTCATCACCGGCCAGCAGCAGCCGACCGATCGGCGTATCGAGGTAGCAGTAGGAAAGCGGGATGTTCTTCATCGTGGTTGTCGCCCCGGCGACCAACACGGCATCGACCGCAGCCAGTCCAGCGCGGCGGTGGCGTTCAGGACGGTGTCCTGCGCCTGCTGCGCCGGGCGCGCGATCATGATGACGGGCAGGGACAACGCGGCAGCGGCGGCAATCTTCGCCCACCCGGCCGTTCCGCCACTGTTGCGCGCGACCAGGTGGGTCACGCCAAGCTGCACCAGCAGCGACTGTTCTTCCGACACCGATTGCCCCGGCGGCCCGACGATCCAGCGCGCGGTCGGCAACAGGTCGGGCGGCGGCGGATCGATGCTGCGCACCGCCAGTCGTGCAGCATGTCCCCGGAATGCCGCCAGGTGGCGCTGCCCCAGCGCCAGGAATGCCGTGGCGTCGGATGGCAGCAGTCGCGCGGCATGGGCAAGGTCTTCCGCCGGAAGCCACGTGGCACCTTTGGGCCGCGTCCATGCCGGTCGGGAGAGCCGCAGGATCGGGGTGCCGCATGCTGCCGCCGCCTGCACGGCCTGCGCCGTCATCCGATCCGCGAACGGATGGGTCGCGTTCACGACCAGGTCGACCGCCCCGTCACGCAGGAACGCGGCCAGCCCTTCGGCACCGCCGAAGCCGCCCCGCCGCACCGTCCCGTGAAACGGTCGCGCGTTCCGGGTCACACCGGCCAGCGCCACGGTGACGCGAAACCCGTCGTCGTCGGCCAGCGCAGCGTCCAGCGCCGCCGCCTCGGCGGTTCCGGCCAGCAGCAGCACGTGCACAGGTCCGCTATTCGGCATGGGCGACAATCCTGCCCTGCCGGTCCGTGATCATCAGGTCGACAGTGATCGGCGCGGACCCGAGTTGCTCCATCGCCCGGCGACGCCCGGCCTGCGCGATGGGCTGGGCCAGGTCGATCCCGCTTTCCGTCGCCATGTCCAGCGCCTGCTTGGCCGTGTTGCCGCCACGGATCCGGCTCACCAGTTCCGGCGGTGCACCAAGCTCGCGCGCGGTCTGCGCCAATTGCCCCAGGTCCACCTGGCTGCGGCCCGAGTGCAGGTCGTTCGCCCCCTGCGCGAATTTCACCAGCTTGCCGAAGCCGCCGGCAATGGTCAGGCGGGGCACCGGGTGGCGGCGCAGGTACTTCAGCGTGCCACCGATGAAGTCACCCATGTCGAGGATGGCGGAGGTGTCCAGCCCGTAATGGCGGATCACCGCCCCCTCCGACGTTGATCCGGTCGCGGCGGCGACATGCGCCGTGCCCGTCGCGCGGGCCACGTCGACCCCGCGGTGGATGGACGCGATCCAGGCGGCGCAGGAAAACGGCCGGACGATTCCGGTGGTGCCGAGAATCGACAGCCCGCCCTCTATCCCCAGCCGCCCGTTCCAGGTACGGGCCGCCAGCGCCAGCCCGTCCGGCACCGAGATCTCTATCTCCACGTCGCCATCGCCGCCGAACCGGCTTGCGACATCGAAGATCACGGTCCGCATCATGTCGCGCGGCACCGGGTTGATGGCAGGCTCACCGGGCGGGATCGGCAGGCCGGGGCGGGTCACGGTGCCAACCCCGACACCGGCGCGAAATGTCACGCCGCTGCCACGCGGTCCGGGCCGCACCGTCGCGATGATCAGCGCCTGGTGGGTGACATCCGGGTCATCCCCCGCATCCTTGATGATCCCGGCACAGGCCTCCCCCCGCGCCAGCCCCTGGTAGGCGAGGGCAAAGGAAGGTGTCTGGCCCTTTGGCAGGGTGATCCGCACGGGGTCGGGAAACGTGCCCGTAAGCAACGCCTGATAGGCCGCCCGTGCCGCCGCCGTGGCGCATGCACCGGTGGTCCAGCCTGTCCTGAGCTTGCCTGTGGGTCGGTCCGTCATGGCCGCAGCCTAGAGCAAGGATCGGCCCCGGGAAATCCTTCTGCAGCCCCGCGTCGCCCGCGCATCAGGACATGCCGCGCAGGCGGTGTTCCCCCGAAGCCGTTGCATGCTAGAAGACCCCATGGATCGAAGCAGCGACATCACCCTGCCCCCC
Organism: uncultured Alphaproteobacteria bacterium; assembly: GCA_913064755.1. Taxonomy (GTDB): domain Bacteria; phylum Pseudomonadota; class Alphaproteobacteria; order Minwuiales; family Minwuiaceae; genus Minwuia. The sequence goes on along the minus strand of CAJYBQ010000159.1, from coordinate 4,876 downwards.
GGCGGCGACTGGCCCGAATTCCAGTCGGGCTGGGTCTGGCTGGCTGGCGCGGGACCCGGTGATCCGGGCCTGCTGACCCTGCATGCGCTGTCGGCGCTGCAGCAGGCGGACGTGATCGTCTACGACGCGCTGGTGGATTCGCGAATCCTCGGCTGGGCACGACCCGGCACGCTGATCGAGTTCGCGGGCAAGCGTGGCGGCAAGCCGTCGCCGAAACAGCGCGACATCACCCTGCGCCTGATCGCCCTGGCGCAGGCAGGCAAGCGCGTGCTGCGGCTGAAGGGCGGCGACCCCTTCGTGTTCGGACGCGGCGGCGAGGAAGCCCTGGCGCTGGTGGACGCGGGCATTCCGTTCCGCATCATCCCCGGCGTCACGGCAGGTGTCGGCGGACTGGCCTATGCCGGCATTCCGGTCACCCATCGCGACGTCAACCAGTCCGTCACCTTCCTGACCGGGCACGACCAGAACGGCCTGACGCCGTCGAAGGTCGACTGGGCCGCCATCGCGCGCGGTTCGCCGGTGATCGTGATGTACATGGCCGTGAAGCACCTGGGCCAGATCGCCGACAGCCTGATCGCGGGTGGCCGCGACAGCCACGAACCGGTTGCCATCGTCACGGATGCCACCCTGCCGACCCAGCGCGTGGTCGAAACCACCCTTGGCGATGCCGCCGACACCGTGGTCCGGGAGAGCCTGCAGCCGCCGGCACTGGTGGTCGTCGGTGGTGTCGTCGGCCTGCGTTCCAGCCTGAACTGGATCGATGGTACCGCTGCCGATCCCGTCGCCCTGGCCGCCCGCCTGGATCGGCGCGACCAGCTTTCGGGCTGATGCCAGACCAACCCCGCGGCCTGGTGCTCGCGGCCCCTCATTCGGGTGCCGGCAAGACCAGCCTGGCCGCCGGCCTGCTGGGTGCCCTGAAACAATCTGGTGTCGCCGTCGCGGCCGCGAAATGCGGCCCCGACTACATCGACCCGACCCTGCATCACGCGGTCCTCGGGCGGTCCTCCATCAACCTCGATCCCTGGGCGATGAATGCCGCCACCCTGCGCGCGCTGGCCACGCGGCAGGCGGCCAGCCATGACCTGCTGGTCATCGAAGGTGTCATGGGCCTGTTCGATGGCAGCGCGGACGGGCGCGGGTCCACCGCCGACCTGGCCGCAACGCTTCGGCTGCCCGTTGTCCTGATCATCGATTCCGCCCGGCAGGCACAATCCGTCGCCGCGCTGGCAGAAGGTTTCATCCGCCACCGCGAAGACGTGAACGTGGCCGGAATCATCCTCAACCGGCTGGGCAGTTCCCGGCATGAACGGATGCTGCGCGACGCGATGAAACCTGTCGGCATCCCCGTGCTGGGTGCCGTCGCGCGCGATGATCGCTTTACCCTGCCCGGACGGCACCTCGGGCTGATCCCGGCCCCCGAACTGGCCGACCTAGAAACACGCCTTTCGGCGCTGGCGCAGACCGTGGCGCGGACCGTCCTGCTGGACGACCTGCAGGCCCTCGCCGCGCCGATTGCCCCGGCATCGGCGCCCGCGAACCTGCTGCCACCGCCGGCCCAGCGGCTTGCCGTCGCGCGGGATACGGCCTTCTGCTTCATGTACCCGCACCTGCTGCAGCACTGGCGGCAGGCCGGGGCCCAGATCACCTACTTCCCCCCGCTCGACAATGCCCGTCCGGACCCTGCCGCAGGCCTCCTCCTGCTGCCCGGCGGCCATCCGGCACTTCCTGCCGGGCGTCTGGCCGCCACCGAATCATACCCCGGCCGCCTGGCCACTGCGGCCCGCCCCGGCGTCCCCGTCCCCCGCGACTGCAGCGGCCAACTTGCGCCGGGTGCTGCCCTGCCCGCGGCCGACGGCACGGCACATCGCATGGCCGGGCTGCTGCCGGTGGAAACCAGCTTCGCCGCCCGACGCCTGCACCTCGGCTATCGCAGGCTGCGCCAGGCTGGCCACCTGCCCTGGCCAACGGCGCTCGTCGGGCACGAGTTCCACTATGCGTCCGTCATCCGCGAAGGCGATGGCATGCCCCTGTTCCAGGCCACCGACGCCCTGGGGGAGTCCCTGCCCGACATGGGCCGCGTCAGCGGCACCGTCTCGGGCAGTTTTGCGCATGTGATCGGACCCGCCTGAAGCCGGCCCGGCCGCCCCTCACGCGCGCCCGGTCACCGGCCGACGAGGGCCGTTGCGGTCGCTTCCTCGTTGGCGAGGAAGCGGTTGATGGCGTCCTCCCCGCTCAGGTCGATGTCCGGGTCCTTCCCGTCACCATGGCTGATCAGTGCCAGGCAGAACCAGCCGAGGCCGGCCTTTGCCGGGCGAATCCGCTTCTCCCAGGCTTCGCAGGCCTCCGCGCCGCCCAGCAGCTTGTTGGGGGCATCCGTTTCCACGCACATGGGGCGACCGAGGCCGATCATGTCGAGCACGCCGGACGCCAGGGCTTCCTCCATCGCCGCGCGGGTGCGGAACCCGCCGGTCACCATCAGCGGCAGGCTGGTCACCTTGCGGATCTGTTCGGCGTAGGTCAGGAAATAGGCCTCGCGCCGGACCGTGCTGTCGGCGACCTTGTCGCCTTCCGTGTTCTTCGATCCCATCATGCTCGGCTCTTCGTAATTGCCGCCGGAGATCTCCAGGTGGTCGATACCGGCTTCCTCCAGCCACTTCACCACGGTCAGGCAATCCTGGCTGCTGAAGCCGCCGTTCTGGAAATCGGAGGAGTTCAGCTTGACCGAGATGGGGAATGCCGCGCCGCAGCCCGTGCGGATCGCCCGCACCACGCTCAACAGCAGGCGCGCCCGGTTTTCCAGGCTGCCGCCCCATTCGTCATCGCGCTGATTGACCAGCGGCGTCAGGAACTGGCTCAACAGGTAGCCATGCGCGGCATGAACCTGGACCCCGGTGAAGCCGGTGTCCTGCGCCACCTTCGCCGCGTGGGCAAAGCGGTCGATCACGTCGGTCACTTCGTCGGCGGTCATGGCACGGGGATGGGCAAAGGCCGCTTCCGGCAGGGCCAGCGGCACGGCGGACGGCGCCACCGGCTGTTCACAGACCCGGCGCGGTGTCTGGCGGCCCGGATGGTTGAGCTGCATCCACAGATGCGTGCGATTCGCCGTTCCAGCGGCTGCATAGGCGCGCAGCGCGGCCAGCGCAGCCTCGTCCTGCGGGCCTTCGATCACCACGTTGCCCGGCCGTTCCAGGTAGCGCCGGTCCACCTGCACGTTGCCGGTGACGACAACACCCGATCCGCCCTCGGCCCAGCGGCCATAGAGCCGGGCCAGCCGTTCGGTCGCGCGGTTCAGCGGGTCTGCCAGCCCCTCGGTCAGCGGGGCCTTGCCGAAGCGGTTCTTGATGATGGCGCCACAGGGCAGGACAAGCGGACTGGCGAGCGTGATCGACATGGAAGATGGCCTCTGGATTCGTTGCTGTTCGACCGCCATACAGCCCCGATGTTCAGGGCCGGTCAATTGCGTTCGCTGCAGGGCCGCCGGTCAGTGCTGCGGGCCAGGCCCCGGTTCAGGCGCGCTCGAATCCGCGCGCGACTTCCCAGTCGGTGACCTCGCGCTCGTGTTCCTGCTGTTCCCAGGTCGCCACATGGACGTAGTGATCGACCACCTCGTCCCCCAGCGCGGCCCGCAGCATCTTCGACGTGCGCATCGCGGCCGTGGCCGCGGGCAGGTTCTCGGGGATGCGGCGGGTGCCTTCGTTGGTATAGGCATCGCCCACGAAGGCCGGTTCCAGCTCCAGCCGCTGTTCGATCCCCGCGATCCCCGCCGCCAGCAGCGCGGCCATGGCCAGGTAGGGATTCAGGTCCGAACCACCGACCCGGCATTCGACCCGGATGGCCTTCGTCCCCTCGCCGCAGAGGCGGTAGCCCGCCGTCCGGTTGTCGCGTGACCAGACAGCCGCCGTCGGGGCGAAGGTGCCTGCCTGGAACCGCTTGTAGCTGTTCACGTAGGGGGCCAGGAACCAGGTGATCTCGCTCGCATGGGCCAGTTGCCCGGCCAGGAAATGCCGCATCACGTCGGACATGCCGTGGGGCGCATCCGGGTCGTGGAACACGGGCCGACCGTCGCTGTCCTGCAGGGACTGGTGGATATGGCTGGAACTGCCCGCGGCCTTCGTGTGCCACTTGGCCAGGAACGTCACCGCCCGCCCCCTGGCCCAGGCGATCTCCTTCGCCGCGTTCTTGATGATGGCGTGGGTGTCGGCCATGTCGAGCGCATCGGAATAGCGGACATTGATCTCGGCCTGTCCCGCGTCCGCTTCCCCCTTGGAGTTCTCCACCGGGATGCCCGCGCCCTGCAGACCACGACGAAGCGCACGCATCACCGGCTCCTCCTTCGTGGTCTGGAAGATGTGATAATCCTCGTTGTAGCGGCTGAAGGTATTCAGGTTCCGATAGCCGCCTGCCACCGCCTGTTCGTAGGATTCCTCGAACAGGAAGAATTCCAGTTCCGACGCCATCATTGCGCGGTAGCCCATGTCGGCCAGCCGCCCGACCTGCCGTTGCAGCACGGCCCGGGGAGAATGCGGCACCGGCCGATGATGGTGGTCCAGCACGTCGCAGAGGACCAGCGCGGTGCCTTCCAGCCAGGGGACCAGGCGCAGGGTGGCCAGGTCGGGTCGCATGACGTAATCGCCGTAGCCATTGGCCCAGCTGGTGGCGGCAAAGCCTTCGACCGTGATCATCTCGAGGTCGGTGGCGAGCAGGTAGTTGCAGGCGTGGGTCTCCTCCCCACCGCTTTCAAGGAAGAACTCGGCCTGGAATCGCTTTCCCCTCAGCCGCCCCTGCATGTCCACCATCACGACCACAACAGTGTCGTTCTGCCCGGCCGCGCCGGCTGGGGTCAGGTGATCCCTCGTCAGGGCTCCGTGCAGGCTCG
>CAJYBQ010000158.1 GCA_913064755.1 uncultured Alphaproteobacteria bacterium | reverse complement strand
TTGCCGAACTTGACCGGCCCGCGCACCGACGGGAAATCCGCCTTCGCCATGGCGGCGCGCATGCCGTCCGTGTTGCTCAGGTCGCCATTGACCGCGTCCACCGCGCTCTTGATCAGAAACATCGCGTCATAGCTCTGCGCCGCGTAGAACGACGGATAGCGGCCGTATTTCTTGCGGAAACCGTCGACGAATTTCCTGTTCTGCGGCATGTCCAGATCCGGCGCCCAGAACTGCGTCATGTAGCTGCCCATGACGCCTTCCAGCTTGCCTTCCTGGAACAGCGGCAGGCTCAGCGAATACACCGTGAAGACGGCATAGAGCGGGATCTGCCCGCTCAGCCCGGCCTCCTGGTACTGATGCATGAAGGCGCCGCCGGCCTTGCCCGGGTAGAAAACGAACACGCCATCCGCCTTCGACGCCCGCGCCTTGGCGAGTTCGGCGGAGAAATCGAGCTGCCCCGGCCATTTGGTCAGGTCCTTGCCGACGATCTTGCCCTTGAAGCTGCGTTCAACGCCCGCGACCATGTTCTTGCCCGCGGCGTAGTTCGGGGCCATCACGTAGATCGACTTCACGCCGAGCTGGTTCAGCACCTCGCCCATGGCTTCCGGGGTCTGGTCGTTCTGCCAGGAGGTGGAGAAGAAATCCTCGTGGCAGAGCTCGCCCGCGATCTGGGATGGACCGGCATTGGCAGACACCATGATCGGGCCGTTGCCGACGACGGACTTGTAGGACGCGAGCAGAACGTGGCTCCAGATGTAACCGGCGACGAAGTCGACCCGTTCCTTCTGCACCAGTTCATCGGTTTCCTTCTTGCCGACGCCGGGATTGATCTGGTCATCCTTGTAGATGATCTGGACGTCGCGGCCGCCCATGCTGGAGCCGATGTGTTCCATCGCCAGCTCGGCTGCGTCGCGCATGTCGCGCCCCAGCACGGCCGGACCCTTGGACAAGGTGGTCACGAAACCGATCTTCACCGGATCCGCTGCCATGGCCGTCGTGGCTAGCATTGCCGCACCTGCGGCAAGCGTGATTGTGCGTTTGAGCATCTTGCGTAGCCTCCCTTTTTGCTTTCGCCTAACCTGTCGTCGCGGAGCGTAGCGGCTTTCGTCATGGACGACGACAGCTTTCCTGCCCGCGCTTCTCATTAACTACGTGGTTTAGCAGTCGTGCGAAACGAGTGCAATATTTTGCAGTTTCAGGCGCATCAAGCAGTCCGAAAGTGCATTATATTTCAGGTAAGCAGGGTCTGGAGGCGCTTCAGGGTCGATGCCCAGCCGTCGCCGTGGGACACCGCGTTGCCTTCCTCCGGGAAGCCCGTGTGGGTCAGGCTGGCTTCGGTTCCGTCGCCGCTCGCGGCAAACCCGAAACGGACGGTCGTGGCAGCGCCGGGCGTTTCGTCATGTTCCCAGCGCCAGGTGAAGGCGATGCAGCGACCGTCCTCGATCTCGATGAACTCCCCCGTCACCGACAGGCCGACGCCGCTCTTCCCGGTCATGACGAGGCGATAGGTCCCGCCGACGCGAAAGTCGAACCTGTCGATCGCCACCTCGAAGCCTTCCGGTCCCATCCACATGGCCACCCGTGCCGGGTCGCTGACCGCGCAATAAACCTGTCCCAGCGGCGCATCGATCCGACGAACGAGGCGCAGGGTCCAGCCATCGTCGTCCCGATCGACCTGGCGTCCGCCATCAGGCATCGCTGCCCGCCTTCTCGCTCTTCAGGAATGTCTCGAGCCGGTCCAGGCTGTCGTTCCAGAACGTGGCCTGCGCGTCCAGCCAGTCTTCGGCGGGTTTCAGGCCGTCCGGGCGAACCGTGCAGCGCTTCATGCGTCCGTCTCGCTGCCGCTGGATCAGGCCCGCGGATTCCAGCACGTTCAGATGCTTGGTGATGGCGGGCATCGACATGTCGAACGGTTCCGCCAGTTCACCGACCGTCGCCTCCCCCGCCGTCAGCCGTCGCAGGATGGCCCGCCGTGTCCGGTCTGAAAGGGCGCTGAAGGTGCGGTCCAGGATGTCTTCTGAATTAACCATCTGGTTCATTTATCTCGACCGGTTCCGGATTTCAACTGCACTGATTTCGCTTCGGGCCTGTTCTAGGGGCCATCCGCCATGGCATATACGTGCCAGGGAGGATTCCGGATGGCTGATGAACCACTACTGATTGACATTCGCGACGGCGTTGCCTGGATGACGATGAACCGGCCCGGCGTCCTGAACGGGCTGGATCGCGGTCTCACCATGGCCCTGTGGCATGGGTTCGAAGCGGTCGAACGGAATCCGGAGGTCCGCGCGGTCGTCCTGACCGGTGCCGGCCGGGCGTTCTGTTCCGGTGCCGATCTGAGCCTGCTCGACAGCATGGCGACGGGTGACGGACGGCCCGGTGACGTGGTCGCCACCGCGATCGACACCGAATTCAACCCGATGATGCGGGCCCTGTCCGCCCTGTCGAAGCCGGTGATCGCGGCGGTGAATGGTCCCGCTGCCGGGGGTGGTGCGTCGCTGGCGCTGACCTGCGATATCGTCGTGGCCGCGCGGTCCGCCTATTTCCAGCTTACCTTCGGCCCCAACCTGGGCATCGTGCCGGACCTTGGTGGATCATGGCTGTTCCCGCGTCACGGCGGGCGTGCCCGGGGCCTGGGAATGGCCTTGACCGGTGACCGGTTGTCGGCGCCGGACGCGGCCGAGCAGGGGCTGATCTGGGAATGCACCTATGACGACAAGCTGCGCGACCGCGCGGCGGAGCTTTCCGGCCGGCTGGCAAAGGGGCCGACCCGCGCCTATCACCTGATCAAGCAGGCCCTGCGCCACTCACTTTCCGCGACGCTGGACGAACAACTGGCGGAGGAGCGGGAGATGCAGCAGACCGCCGGTGCGACCGCCGACTTTGCCGAAGGCGTCGCCGCCTTCATGGAGAAACGCCCGGCAGCCTTCAAGGGGCGCTGAGCCAGGATCAATCGGGAGATCACGACAATGGATTTCAACCACATTCTCTATGAAGTGCGTGACGGGGTGGCCTGGATCACCCTGAACCGTCCGGAACGCCTGAACGCATTCAAGGACCTGATGCCGCTGGAGATCGCGGCGGCCGTCGAACAGGCCGGCACCGATGCGACCGCGCGGGTCATCGCGATCACCGGCGCGGGGCGCGGCTTCTGTGCCGGGGCGGACCTTTCGTCCACCGGCGCGGCGCAAGGCGCGGATGCCGTCTCTGACGCGGGCAAGACGCTGGAGATCGCCTACAACCCGATGATCCAGACCATGCGCTCTTCCGAGAAACCGATCGTGGCCCTGGTGAATGGCCCCTGCGCCGGTGCGGGCATGAGCCTGGCCATGGCCTGCGACATCATCATTGCCGCGCGGTCCGCCAGCTTCCTGCAGGCATTCTGCAACATCGGCCTGGTGCCGGACGCGGGCTCGACCTGGTACCTGCCCCGCATGGTCGGACGTGCGCGGGCGCTTGGCATGGCGCTGCTGGGCGAGAAGGTCTCGGCGGAACAGGCGGCAGACTGGGGCCTGATCTGGAAGGCCGTGGATGACGATGCCCTGATGGCGGAGGGTGAAAAGGTCCTGCAGAAACTGGCCAACGGCCCGACCCGCGGGCTTGGCCTGATCCGCAACGCGATGCAGAACAGCTTCACGCACACGCTGGACACCCAGCTGGACTGGGAACGGGAATACCAGCGCGATGCCGGGGGTACCGAGGATTTCGCCGAAGGGGTGAAGGCGTTCCTGGAAAAGCGTCCCGCGGCGTTCAAGGGTCGCTGAGCATGACCGCTTCCGGCCAGGGTGCCGAAGCCGCCCGCACCGATGCGCAGGCGGTGGCGGAGGCCGCGGCCCACGTCATGATGCAGTCGGACCGCGCGGCGCGGCGGCTGGGCATTCACGTGGTGGAGATTGCGCCCGGGCGGTCCGTCCTGCGCATGATCGTGCGGCGGGAGATGCTGAACGGTCATGACATGGGGCATGGCGGCATGACCTTCACCCTGGCCGATACGGCGCTGGCCTATGCCTGCAATTCCTACAACCAGAATGCCGTTGCACAGAGCACGCAGATCACGTTCCTGCGTCCGACGGCGGAGGCGGACGTGCTGACCGCCACGGCGGAAGAGGTCGCCCTGTCCAGGCGCACCGGCATCTACGATGTGGTGGTCATGAACCAGCGCGGGGAGAAGGTCGCCGTCTTTCGGGGACAGACCGCGTCGATCAAGGGCAGCCTGGTACCGGACATGCCCGTGACCCGGCAGAGCCAGTGACCCGCCGCTCCCTTTGAACCGGATCAGCCGGAGAGAACAGGAAACGCAGCCGCAGACGACAGGATGGAGACTGTTTCATGACCGACCCGCGTGCCCGTACGGATGCCATTGAACACGCCAGCCGCGACGAGCTTTCGGCGCTTCAACTGCAACAGCTGCAATGGTCGCTGCGGCATGCCTACGAGAACGTGCCCCACTTCCGCAGCGCGTTCCAGGCGGCGGGTGTGCACCCCGATGACATGAAGCAACTGGGCGACCTGGCGAAGTTCCCCTTCACGGTGAAGACCGACCTGCGGGACAATTATCCGTTCGGCATGTTCGCGGTCCCGCGGGAACAGGTGGTCCGCATCCATGCCTCGTCGGGCACCACGGGCAAGCCGACCGTTGTCGGCTACACCCAGGGCGATATCGACAACTGGGCCGACCTGATGGCCCGGTCGATCCGCGCCGCCGGGGGGCGCCCCGGGGACATCGTGCATGTCGCCTACGGCTACGGGCTGTTCACCGGCGGGCTGGGTGCGCATTACGGGGCGGAGCGGCTGGGCTGTTCGGTTGTCCCCATGTCCGGCGGACAGACGGAAAAGCAGGTGCAGCTGATCCACGAATTCGGTGCCCGGGTAATCATGGTGACGCCCAGCTACATGCTCGCCATCGCCGACGAGATGGAACGGATGGGCCTGGACCCGAAGGCCAGCCCGATCGAGGTCGGGATCTTCGGTGCCGAGCCGTGGACGGAGAGCATGCGCACGGAGATCGAGACCCGCGTCGGCATGCAGGCGGTGGATATCTTCGGCCTGTCGGAGATCATGGGGCCGGGCGTCGCCATCGAATGCCTGGAGACAAAGGACGGGCTGCACATCTGGGAAGATCACTTCTATCCGGAAATCATCGACCCGGAGACGGGGGAGGTGCTGCCCGATGGCGCGTTCGGTGAACTGGTCATCACCACCATGACCAAGGAAGCCCTGCCGATGGTGCGCTATCGCACCCGTGACCTGACCCGGCTGCTGCCCGGCACCGCCCGCAGCCATCGCCGTATCGAGAAGATCACGGGGCGTTCCGATGACATGCTGATCATCCGCGGCGTGAACCTGTTCCCGACACAGATCGAGGAACTGCTGCTGCAGGATGAGCGGTTGAGCCCGCACTACCAGTTGCAGGTGGACCGGCCGGGCAATCTCGACCAGCTGACCGTCCGTGTCGAACCGAAGCCGGAGATCGCGGGTGACAGGGCCGCATGCGAGGCTGCCGGCAGTCGGCTTGCCGGGCGGATCAAGACCATGTGCGGTCTCTCCGCCGCTATCGACATGCAACCGGTGGGCGGCGTCGCGCGGTCCATGGGCAAGGCCCAGCGCATCGTCGACAACCGCCCCAGGGGATAGGGCATGGCGATCACCGGGGCCGGAAGGCGGGAAGGGGCGATCTGATGGCGACCTACAGCTATCCGACCTATCCCTATCGCGCGCCGGAGGTGGTTGGTGGCGCGGCGCCACGTGCCGCCGTTGTCATTGTCGGTGGCGGTCAGGTCGGATTGACGATGGCGCTGGACCTGGCGCAGCGCGGCGTGGCCTCGGTGGTGCTGGACGAGGACAATACGGTTTCCGATGGCAGCCGGGCGATCTGCCAGGCCATGCGATCCCTGGAAATATGGGACCGGCTGGGTGTGGCGGAACCGATGATGGCAAAGGGGGTCACCTGGAACGAAGGGCACGTGTTCTATCGCGACGAACGGCTCTATGCCTTCAACCTCCAGCAGAACCCGCATTCGCGCTTTCCTGCGTTCATCAACATCCAGCAGTATTACGTCGAACAGTTCCTGGTGGAACGTGCGCAGCAGGAGGCCCTGATCGACCTGCGCTGGTGTCACCGGGTCGTCGGCATGTCCAGCGATGCGACCGGCGCCAGCCTGCAGGTGGAAACGCCGGATGGCAGTTATGTGCAGCCCTGTGACTGGCTGGTCGCCGCTGACGGGGTACGGTCCACCGTTCGCCGCCAGATGGGCCTCAGCTATAGCGGCCAGGTGTTCGAGGATCATTTCCTGATCGCGGACATCGTCATGCAGCGGGAAGGTCCGGCAATCCGCCGGTTCTACTTCGATCCGCCCTGGGGACCAGAGGCATCGGCCCTGATGCATCGCCAGTCGGACAATGTCTGGCGGCTGGATTTCCAGCTGGGCTGGGACGTCGATCGTGACGAGGAACTGCGCGACGAGAATGTTCACGCCAGGATTCGCCGCATGATCGGCCCGGACACGCCCTTCGAACTCGAATGGAAATCGCTCTACACGTTCCAGTGCCGTTCCATCGACCGCTACCGCCATGACCGGGTGCTGTTCATCGGTGATGCCGCGCACCAGGTCAGCCCCTTCGGCGCGCGCGGCGGAAACGGCGGCGTGCAGGATGCCGACAACCTGGCCTGGAAACTGGCGCTGGTGGTCGACGGAAAGGCCGATGCCGCGCTGCTGGACACCTTCGACATCGAACGTCGGCATGCGGCGGACGAGAACATCCTGAACTCGACCCGCGCGACGGATTTCATCACGCCGAAGACCCGGGTGTCGGAAACCTATCGCAATGCCGTGCTCGACCTGGCGCGGCATCATCCCTTTGCCCGTTCACTGGTCAATTCCGGCCGGCTTTCGGTACCCGCGCACCTGGCCGACAGCCCCCTGAACGGGGTGAACGAGTTGCAGGGGGCGGTCGGACCCGGCAGCCCGGTACCGGCGTTGCCGATCGACAGCGCGGCGTCGCCTGCCATCACTCACCTGACGCAGATCGTCGGCAGTGGTTTCGTGCTGCTGGTCTTCGGCGATCACGTGCCGGACCTGGACGGCGGCGGTCCGATCCGGGTCGAAGTCCTGCGCGAGGGCCGGGATTTCAGGGATGTTTCGGGGGACGTGGCGGCGGCCTTCGGTGCCACGGCAGGTGGCGCGGTGCTGATCCGTCCGGACCAGCCCGTG
>CAJYBQ010000157.1 GCA_913064755.1 uncultured Alphaproteobacteria bacterium | reverse complement strand
CGATGCGGGTACCACCAGCTATGCGGACACGGTCCAGCGCAACCCGGTGACGCGCTATACCTGCACCGATCACCTGGCGCGGGAACGTCAGGCGCTGTTCCGGGATGCGCCGCTGTTGCTCTGTCTCGGCGGCCGCATTGCCAATCCGGGCGATTATGTCGTGGAGGAGGTGGACGGTCTGTCGGTCCTGCTGGTTCGCGACAACGAAGGTCGCGTGCGCGCATACCGGAATGCCTGTCGCCACCAGGGCGCCCCGGTCGCGGCGGGGGCCGGCAATGCGAGCACTTTCAGGTGCCCCTACCATGCCTGGACCTATGGCCTGGACGGTGCCTTGGAGAGCGTCCCTGACCGACGCAACTTCGATGGTGTCTGCAAGGCCGGGAACGGGTTGGCGGAGCTTCCGGCGGCGGAGAAATACGGTCTCGTCTTCGTGCGTCCGGGTGGCGGCGCACCGATCGATGTCGACCGGCACCTGGCCACGCTGGAGCAGGATGTCGCCAGCTACGACTTCGCCTCCTTCCATCATTACCGCAGCCTGAGCATCGAGCGGCAGATGAACTGGAAGCTGTGCCCCGAGACCTTCATGGAGGGGTATCACCTGGAGTACCTGCACCGGGATTCAGTCGGCCCGATCTTCTTCTCCAACCTGATGGCGTTTGACGGTTTCGGCCCGCATTCGCGGTTGACCCTGCCCCGGCAGCGCATCGAGAACCTGCGTCGCAAGCCGGAGGCGGATTGGCGCCTGGTTCCGGAAACCGCGATCATCTACACCTTCTTCCCCAACGTGACGCTGGTGGTCCAGGCCGGTCACGTGGAGATGTGGCGCAGCTATCCGTCGGGCGATGCGCCGGACCGGTGCCGTGTCGAAGTGTCTGTCTTCACGCCGGAAGCGGTGGAGACGGAAAAGGCCCGGATCTACTATGAAAAGAACATCGATCTCGCCATCCGCACGGTCGATGGAGAGGATTTCCCCTTGAGCGAGGGCATCCAGGCCGGGCACGCGGCCAGGGCGCATGAGGCGGTGATCTATGGCCGCAACGAACCGGCCCTGATCCACTATCACCAGAACCTGGCGGGTGCGCTCTCCACCTGACCGGCCCGACTTGAATCGATGGGCAGGGCGCTCCGGGGGGCGCGGGAACCCGGACCCCGGTTCAGGTGTTGTCCTGCGTGCCCTTGAGGTGCCTTGCGAGATAGGCGTGGGCGGCCTCTACCGCCTGCTCGATCTCCTTCAGCACGGATGGCCGGCGCGATTCGATGGCGCGACCTTCCAGCTTCTCGGCATAGGCCGCCAGCCGTGCCACTTCATTGGCACCGATGCCGCGCGCGGCACCCTTCAGGCTGTGGGTCGCGTCCTTCCAGGTCTGGCCATCGGGGTGTCCGCGCATCATGTCGAGATAGCGGTCGGTGGAGACGCGAAACAGGACGGCAAGCTCTCCCTCCAGCCCCGGATCACCGGCGGTGTAGCTGGCCAGGTGTTGCAGGTCGACAGGCGGCACTTCCGAATCCGACGTGCCGATGGCGGCATCGATGGCCGCTGCCAGGGGGCCTGTCGCGACGGGCTTGCACAACCAGGCCCTTATGGGCGCATCGCCCCATGCCCCCCGATCCCCGTCCGCCGGGGAGAGGCCGATCAGGGGCAGGGGATTGCCCTGCAGCTGGCGTGCGATCGCGGGACCCGTCGGCGGCGGCATGTCGAGATCCAGGATCGCAGCGTCGAACTGCAGGGCCGCGATGGCGGACAGGGCCTCGGCGCCGTTCTCCACCACCGTCGCCTCGTGCCCCAGTTGCGCCAGCAGGTCCGCGATCTGGGACCGTGCGGCCGGGTTGTCGTCGGCCAGCAGGATATGCAGCCCCGCATGGGTCACGTCGCGGCCCGGGATTCCAGCATTTCTGCCATGCGCCCGACCAGGTCCCGCGTGACCTCGTCACGGTTGGTTTCGTTGAGAATCTCGTGGCGGGCGCCGTCGTACAGCCGCAGGGTCACATCGGTCATTCCGGCGCCCTTGTAGATGGCCTGCAGGCGCTCGACGCCCTTGCCGAAGTCCCCGGCCGGGTCGCGGCTGCCGGAGGCCAGGTGAACCGGCATGCCCTTGGGGACGAGCTGGACATGTGCACTGGAGACCAGGCCGGGAAGGGCGTCCAGCAGGCTGATCCAGCTCGCCGTGGAGGCCACGAAGCCGCAATCCGGGTCGGCGATGTAGCGGTCCACCGTCCGGGTGTCGCGGCTGAGCCAGTCATGTTCGGTACGATTCGGCTTGAAGGCCTTGTTCATGTCATCGAAGGCGAGGCCATGGATCAGCCGGCTGCGTCCCCGGGGACCCAGGCGAAGCCTTTCGATCCGGGCAATTACGCGACCCAGCCCGGCCATGGTTCTCGGGGGGCCGTTGGACGCGGACATCACGGCGCCGTTGACCAGGACCGGCCAGGACCAGAGTGCCTGCTGCACGATGAAGGAGCCCATCGAATGACCGAACAGGATCATGGGCAGGTCGGGTTGCGTGGCACGCCGGGCGGTGACGCCGATGCGGGCATCGTTCACCATGCTGGTCCAGCTGTCGTAGTCACCGAAATGCCCCAGGCTGCCGTCCTCTGCCGCCGTGCGGCCATGGCCCCGCTGATCATGCCCGGCGACACTGAACCCGGCCGCGTTCAGCGCCGTCGCAAAGGCGTCATAGCGTCCGATGTGTTCTGCCAGGCCGTGTACCAGGTAGACCAGTCCTCGCGGGTCCTTCGTGTCCCAGCGCAGCCCCTTCAGGACCGTGCCGTCGGGCACATCGAATGACCAGTCGCTCGAACTCACGCGGTTTCTCCATCGGGCTGGGCCGGGTCGAACAGGCCCTCGATCATCTCGACGAGTTCGCCCAGCTGGAACGGCTTGGTCAGGTAACCGCGCGCGCCCTTGCCGAATGCGAAGTCACGCGTGGTCTTCTCTCCCAGCGCCGTCAGGACAATGACGGGTATGTCGGAAAGCTCGGCATGGTCCTTCAGGACCGTCAAGGTACCGAAACCGTTCAAGGAAGGCATCATCATGTCGCAGATGATAACATCCGACCGCTGTTCCTGCAGGCTGGCAATCCCTTCCGCCCCGTCATTCGCAGCGGAAACCTCGTAACCGGCGAAGCCCAGTCCCTTGACGATGCGTTCGCGAATGTCGGCCTCGTCCTCGATCACCAGAACGCGGCGTGATGGCACTTTCAAATCGGCTTCTCCCCAGTTCTGCCCAAGGGCAACCTTACCGTTGCCGTGGTGCCGACGCCGAGTTCGCTCCTCAGATCGAACGAACCGCCGAGCAGGGCAACGGAGCGGTCGACGATACTCAAACCGAATCCGACCCCGCCAACATTCCCGACGTTGCCGGCACGGCTGAAGGGTTCCCGGACATGGTGCATGTCCTTCTGCGGGATGCCGATGCCCTGATCAATGATCGATATCACCAGATCACCATCCTGCTGCACGATCCGGGCCGTCACCGGTGCATCGGCGGAGGAATACTTCAGGGCGTTCTGCAGCAGGTTGCCCAGTATCTGCTGCAACAACCGTCGATCGAGCAGGACCTGGTCCGGGGACTCGCGTTCATCCTTCACCAGCAGGGTCCGGCCTTCACTGGGTATCCTGTTCTGCCAGTAGTTGCGGATCAGGCCCGGCAGATCGATCATCTCCGGCTCCTGCCGCTGGGTCTCGCCCTTCTCCAGCAACAGGGCCTCGCCCAGCAGGACGTCCATGTCGCTTACCCGGTCGCGGATCGTGTCGAGTTCCTTCTGGACGTCCTCCGGGGTCAGGCGGTCGCTGAAATGGCTCAGCAGGTCGGTCGCGGCCTGGATGGTGGCCAGCGGGGTGCGCATCTCGTGGCTGACGGTGGAGATGAAGCGCGACTTCAGTTCACGCAATTCGACTTCCCGGTCCAGGGCACGGGAAATCGCCTCGGCTTCACGCCGCGCCCGCGCCAGGCGATGGGCATAGAGTGCGGCAAGCAGGGTGATCGCCAGCAGGCTGACAACGATGGGGATCAGCAGGTCCTGCCGCAGCCTGGTGCCGGGGCGGCTGGGTTCCCAGGTGATATAGGCCGCGGCCCAGGCATCGTCGTTCGAGATCGGGGCATAGACACGCGCACTTGTCGGCAGACGCATGCTCACCGCGGGGTCCTCGAGCAGGAAGGACCGCGAAACATGCGCCAGGAATTCGTCGTCGATGGGTGAGGCCAGGATCAGAACCGCCCGCGGTCGCCAGATCAACTGGCTGCCGGTCGCATTCTCCGGCGTGAAGGTGCTGGCCACGATCGTGTGTATCTGGCCGTCCAGGATGCCGTATCGCACAACCGGAACCACCATGTTCATGGGGGACGCATTGGCGCGGAGCGTCAGGTCGGACAGCAGGTCGATGGCGAGATAATCCTCCGCCATCGCATCGACGGGCTTGCCCCGTTCGAAGATCATCCGCGTCAGGCCGTTGGTCGAAAGGACGATGGCGTGGCTGACGCGGGAGGTTTCGGTGGCATAGGACCCGATGTTGTCATCCGCCCAGGCGATATCCGGCCGGACCACCAGTTTCTCGTAGGCCTCGTCCCAGAAGGTGAGACCGCGCGCAAGGAACAGCATGCGATCCGCCTCGGCCTCCAGCGCCGTCCGGGCCAGCGCGACTTCACGGTTCTCGGTCTCGTGATCCAGCCGTTCCGCCGCGAACCAGGCGACCGCAATGATGGCGACGACGGCAAGACTGAGCAGCAGGACCATGGGCGCGATCAGGCCACGCATCGGGTCGGCGGTTGGCCGGTCTTCCCCCGCAGGCTGCATGTCGGCTTGCGAAACGTGATCTTGCGTGATGCTCATAGCGTGATTGCGCCTTGTCGCCGCTTTCGTCTTTCAATGTCACCAACCTGTCGTTAACGAAACGTGTGGCATGGTGATGCTACAGCGAAACGCGGGAGGGTGCGGTGCCGGTCACACCGGAAAACAACATACCGGACAATGCAACATTCCGGGCAATCGTGGACCAGTCGATGGATGGCATCCTGGTTCACCGTGATGCGCAGATCGTCTATGCCAATGCTGCCCTGGAACGGATCTATGGATATGCCCCCGACAGCATGCTGGGCATCAACCCGCACCTGCTGCTCGTCGAGGGTGATCGGGCGCAGGCTGTTGCGCAGGCGGAACGGCGTCTCAAGGGCGAAGCCATCCCGCGAAAGATCGCCTTTCGCGCCCTTCGTTCGGACGGCAGGCAGATCGATATCGAGGCGTTGGCATTTGTTGTCGAATGGGCTGGTGCCCCGGCCGTTGTCGTGTCCATCAGCGATGTCACCACGCGCAACGCCGCGATCGCGCGAAAGAACGAGACCGAGGATTTCATCCTGAAATCGCTCGAGAATGCGCCGTTGCCTTCGCTGATCATCGTGGACGACCATGTCACGTTCGCTAACGCCAGCGCGCGCGACCTGTTCTACCGGGAGGGCGAATCGCTTGTCGGGCAATCCGCAGCATCGCTCTACGTCGACCCCGAGACGCGTCAGGCCGCGCTGGATACCGCAATCAAGCAGGGGGTCATCGACGGTATGGAAGCCGAGATGGTCCGCCGCGACGGCGTGAGCATTCCCTGCCTGATCTACACGGTCATGACGACTTATGCTGGCCGGCCCGCGTTCTTCACCAACATCGTGGACCGGTCGGAACACCTGGCCGCCCGGGCCTACACGCAACGGACGGAAGCCATGCTGACGGCGGTCATGGAACATGCGCCCGTCGGGTTCGCTTTCCGGGACATGTCGGGACGTTTCGAACTGATCAACCAGCGCAATGCCGCGCACTGGGGGCGCCCGGTGGAAGAGATCATCGGTCAGCGGCCGGAGGATTTCGCGGCGCCCGAAGCGGCGCAATGGTGCCGGATCCTGGACGACGAGGCCGTGCGCACGGGCAAGATGGAGCGCGAGGCGACCTTTGCCTATGATCCGGACGAGGGTGTTCGTCGCATCCGGACCATCCGCTTTCCCGTGCGGGATGGCACGGGCGAACTGCTGGGGGTCGCGAATTTCGCCCTGGACATCACCACCGAGTGGCGGGCGCAGGAGGCGATGAAGGTGGCGGAGGCGGAATCGCGCCGCACGGCCCGCATCCTGAACCTGATCGTCAAACATGCGCCGGTTGCCTTCTGCTATCGCGACAAGCATCGTCGGGTGCGGATGCTGAACCCGATCGCCGCCGACTGGGTCGGTCATCCGGAGGAGGAAGCGCAGGGCAAGACCCTGGAGGAACTGCCCAATTTCCTGGGTGTGGACCAGATGCAGGATATCGACATCCGTGCATTCGAAAAGCACGAGACGTTCGACCAGTCGATACGGATGAAGATGGCGGGTGGGCGCGTGCTGACGGTGCGTGCCGTCGGCTTTCCCGTTTTCGAGAACTCCGGCGTGCTGGCCGGGGTCTGCAACATCGCGATGGACCATTCGCAGATCGTGGCGGTCCAGGACCTGTTGTCCGCGACGCTGGACGCGGCGCGGTTTCCGATCATGCGGACCGATGACCGGGGGATCATAGAATCCTTCAATCCGGCCGCCGAGGAAGCATTCGGCTATACCGCTGCGGAGGCCATCGGCCAGGAAAGCTTCATGGTACTGCACGAGAAGGATGCACGCGTGCATCGGCAGGCCATTTTCAAGTTGCAGCAGGACAGCGAAGCACCTTTCATTGACAGGATCATCGAGCTTGAAGCCGTTCGAAAGGATGGCAGCACGCTGATGGTCGAGCTTTGCGTCGGGGAAGCCATCGTCGACGGACAGCGCAAGTTCATCGGCACCTTCCGCGACATGACCGAACTGCATGCCACCGAGCAGCAGTTGCGCCAGGCCCAGAAGATGGAGGCCGTGGGGCAGTTGACCGGCGGCATTGCGCATGACTTCAACAATCTGATCGCGGTGATCTCCGGCAACCTGGAACTGCTCCAGGAATCGGAAGGCCTGGGGGAGAGGCAGCGCGGCCTGATCGAATCGGCGCAGCGCGCTTCGGGCCGTGGTGCCGACCTGACGGCGCGGCTGTTGAGTTTTTCCCGGCATCGCCCGATCGCGCTGGAAACATTCGACGTGAGCGAGAACGCGCGTGCGGCACTTGGCATGCTGACGCGGGCCATAGGCACGGGTATCCGACTGCATCTGGATGGGGAGCCCGGACTCTACGTGCAATCCGACCCCGCGCAGTTCGATACGGCCATCCTCAACCTGGCGGTCAACGCGCCCGACGCGATGCCGGACGGCGGCGACATCCGCATCAGCATC
>CAJYBQ010000156.1 GCA_913064755.1 uncultured Alphaproteobacteria bacterium | reverse complement strand
CCTTAACGTTCGTCGCGCACTGCTGACGGGGTTCTTTCGGTTTCTCCCCGGAGGCCACGGTGTCGGCCCACCGCCGGGCGGTACAGGGACTGGAAACAGGAGAGGGGCAGGGTAAGGGGCAGTCACCACATCGGATCAGCCAGGGAAGACAGGTCATGAATGCAGCGGTGCGTCCCTGCACGGTGCAGGTCAGCGATGCCGACATCGCGGATGTGCAGCAACGCCTGCGCGACACCCGCTGGCCGCGTGAGGCGCCGACCGATGCCGGCTGGGACTATGGCGCGAACATGGGCCAAGTCCGCGACCTCTGCGCCTGGTGGGCCGACGGTTTCGACTGGCGCGCGGTGGAGCGCCGGATCAACGGCTTCGACAACTTCCGCGCCACGGTTGACGGCCTGGACATCCATTTCATTCACGAGAAGGGATCGGGCGACAATCCCCTGCCCCTGATCCTGACCCACGGCTGGCCGGGTTCCATCGTCGAGTTCCTGGACGTGATCGAGCCGCTGGCCCACCCGGAACGCTTCGGCGGCCAGGCGGCTGACGGTTTCGACGTCATCGTCCCCAGCCTGCCTGGATACGGTTTTTCCGCCGCGCCACCGGCACCGGTCGACTGTCGGGAGACCGCACGGCTCTGGCGACACCTGGTCGTGGACGTGCTGGGCCATGACCGGTTCATGGCCCAGGGTGGCGACTGGGGCAGCCTGGTCACGTCATGGCTCGGCCTGGCGCATGGGGATGTCTGTCGCGGCATTCATCAGAACATGTTCATCATGCAGCCGCGCAACCGTACGGACCCCGCGCCGGATGCCGAGGAACTGGCCTGGATGAAACAGCGCCAGGCCGACCTGCGGTTCGAGACCGGTTACCAGGCCATCCAGTCCACCAGGCCGCAGACGCTGAGCTACGGATTGAACGATTCACCTGCCGGCCTGGCCGCCTGGATCCTGGAAAAGTTCCATCGCTGGGGCGACACGCACGGTGATGTCAGCAGCCGTTTCAGCCGTGATCACCTGCTCGCCAACATCGCGCTCTACTGGCACACGCAGACCATCAACAGTTCCACCTGGATGTACACGTCCATCGTGGAGAGCGACAATTTCATGCCTACCGAGGGACAGCGGATCGAGGTTCCCGTCGGCGTCGCCCGCTTTCCGGCCGATACGTTCTCAATGCCGCCCCGCCAGTGGGTGGAGCGGCTGGCCAACGTGGTGCACTGGACGGAAATGCCCGCCGGGGGTCACTTCGCGGCGATGGAGGAACCGGCGGCGTTCATCGACGACGTGCGGGCCTTCGCGCGCATGATCCGCTAGGTCAGGCCGTCGCCGGGGCGTCGGAACGACCAGGGGTCACGCGGCTGTCTCAGTTCGGCAGTGCAGCGGCGATCCGCGACGCCATTTCCTCGATCGGCATCTGGCCGTTGAAGATGTCCACGTTCTGCCCGTCCGGCCCCATGAAGTAGATGAAGTTGGAATGGTCCATCAGGTAGTAGGCATCGTCCTTCTCGTCGGGCGCGCGGGCATAATAGACCCGGTAGGCCTTTGCCGCCCTGGCGATCTCGTCGACCGTGCCGGTCAGGCCGACCATGCGGGGGTGGAACGCCTCGACGTATGACGCCATCTGCGCGGGATCATCGCGGTCCGGATCGATGGTGATGAAGATCGGGGTCACCTGCGCCCCGGCGTCCCCCAGTTCATCGATCACCGCCGCCATGTCCTGCAGTTCCGTCGGGCAGACATCGGGGCAGAAGGTATAGCCGAAGTAGATCAACTGATAGCTGCCCCGGAACGAGGCTTCCGTCACCCGCTCGCCCGTGTGGCTGGTCAGCGTGTAGGGACCACCGATGGAAACAGTGCCGCTGGTGCGGGTCGCCGAGGATCGGGGTGCGGGGTCGCGCAACCCGTCAATGATCACCGCGGCCCCGCCGATCAGCAGGGCCAGGATGAGGACGGTAATACCGAATATCTGCGTGCGTTTCATGCCTGCAGATTTAGGCGCGGTCCGCACGAACGCCTTCGTGGCATCCCGTCGCAGCACGGCGAACGGCAGGGCCATCGCGGGCGACCACGACCGATGACGGCAGGCAGAAGACCGGGCACGGCCACCGCGCATCACGGCTGTTCCACCGTCCCGGCAGGAAACACGGGCCGGATCGCGTCAGACCAATTGCACCCCACCCGCTTTTCCGCTATCAGAGCGCCATCGGTTGCCAGATACTGGCCACCCAGGGGATCCGTAGCTCAGCTGGATAGAGCGCTGCCCTCCGAAGGCAGAGGTCACAGGTTCGAATCCTGTCGGGTCCACCATTTTTCTGTTTCGTGCTTGTGTCACCATGCTGAATCGTTCCGGCGAGGCGGCAATCGTCGGCCTGCCGGGAAATCCGCCGGGGTCGTCTCAGAACTTGCCGAGTTCCACCCGGTTGCGCCCGTTTTCCTTGGCCAGGTAGAGCGCCTTGTCGGCGCACATCAGGGATGCATCCACGGGTTCATTGCCTGTCAGGGGGGCGATGCCGATGCTGACGGTCACGCGCACCGGGCCGGTCTTTCCCGTGTCGTAGACCGTGTCCGCGACGGCCTGCCGAATGCGTTCGGCGGCGGTCCTGGCACCCCCCGGCGAGCTGTAGTCGAGCAGCAGGCCGAATTCCTCCCCGCCAACCCGGCCGACCAGGTCGCTGTCGCGCAACTGCCCCTGGACCACCTGCGACATGCCTGCCAGCACGGCGTCGCCGGCCGAATGCCCCAGGGTGTCATTGACGTGCTTGAAGAGATCGATGTCCAGCATCGCGACCGATGCGGCGTGGCTGCCGCGTTGTGCCGACGCTTTCGCACGCTTCAGCGCGGCAAGGAAGGCACGGCGGTTGGGCAGCGAAGTCAGTTCATCCGTTTGCGCCAGCTTGGCGAGGCGGGCCATGGTCGCGTCCCGCTCCGCCTCCAGCAGCAGCTTGCCGCGCAGGTCCACCATGACCGCGCCGAAACTGGCGACCGGACTGTTCTTGTCCAGTTCGAATGCCTTCAGCTCGACCGGGATGCGCTCCCCCGAACGGTCGATGACCGCAAAGCTGCGCACCTGGTCCAGAACCGCAGAGGGTCCACGGGCCTGGAGGTAGCGGGCGACGATGCCGCCGTGTGCAGGTTCGATCTCCGGCGGCAGGACGCTGGCCAGTGGCTGGCCAATCAACTCGTTCGGCTGACACCCCAGCAGTTCGGCGGCCGCACGGTTCATCTTCCTGAAGACACAATCGTGATCCAGCACGAAAGCGGCGTCGAAGCTGTTGGAGAAGAAGGCCTCGAATGTCGTGTCAGCAGCAGACAGGTTCACCGGCGTGCGCCCCTTTACTGAAAGGTTGATCGGACAGATGCCCTCATTAACGTTAATTTTCGGTTCATGACAGGGATTGGCGTCCGGCACCTGTCGACGCGCTGGCCTCAGGCGCCTTTTTCGGCGACCCCGTTCCCGGCGGTTCCGTTCCCGGCGGCACCGTTCTCGGCAGTTCCGTTCCCGGCGGCAGCACTCGCGACGGCGACGCTCTCTCCCCCGCCCCCGGTCATCCGGTCCACCACCACGCAGGCCACCATGTCGCCGGTCACGTTGACGACCGTGCGGCACATGTCGAGCAGGCGATCGACGCCGAGGATGATGGCGACCCCGGCGGAAGGGATGCCGACGCTGGACAGGATGGTGGCCAGGATGACGATGCCGACCCCCGGCGTGCCCGGCGAACCGATCGCGGCACCGGTCGCCATGACCACCACCAGCACGATGCCGCTGATCCCCAGGTCGACGTCGAAGATCTGCGCCAGGAAGATCGTCGCGACACCCTGGTAGAGGGCGGTTCCGGCCATGTTGATCGTGGTGCCCAGCGGCACGACGAAGCGGGCGACCTCGCTGCGGACCTTCAGGCGGTTCTCCACCGTGGTCAGCGTCAGCGGCATGACCGCGGCCGAACTGGAGGTCGAGAAGGCAAGCAGCATGACATCCCGGATGTCGCGCAGGAAGCCGACCGGCCCCCGACGGGTCTGCAGCCAGACGATCAGCAGGTAGATGGCCAGCAGCAACAGCAGGCCCAGCAGCACCGTCACCACGTACATGCCCGTGCCCAGCAGCGCCGAGAGACCGATGCGCGACGTGATGTTGGCCAGCAGGCCGAACACGGCAATGGGCGCGAACTTCAGCACCCAGCCGACGATGACCATGCAGACCGCCTGGACCGAGGCGAGCAGTTCGAGCAGGGGCCGGCGCTGGTCCAGCGGCGTCATCACCAGCGCGATGCCCAGGATCGCGGAGGCAATGACGATCTGCAGCATGTTGCCGCTGACGAAGGTGCTGAGCGGATCGGTCGGGAACAGGCCGACGATCATGTCCGGTATCTGGTCGACACGCGGTGCTGCCGGTGCGGCGCTGGTCGTGGCACTGCCTGCCGTCGCCAGTGCCTCCCCCACCGCGGAGCGGTCAACGAAGCCGCCCGGTTCGATCAGCAAAGCCACCGTGACACCGATGGCCACCGCGAACAGGGTCGTCAGGATGAAGAAGGCGACGGCCCGTCCGCCGATCTGCCCCAGGCTGGATCCCCCCTCCCCCGCCGCGATACCGCGGATGACCGAGGCTATGACCAGCGGCACGACAACGAACTGGATCGCCAGCAGGAACAGCCGCCCCGGCAAGGCCACCCAGTTGCCGATCATGGTCGAGACATCGGCCGCCACCAGGCCGGCGGTCGGCCCGATCAGGGTCCCGAAGCCGACCCCCAGGAACATCGCCACCAGAACCTGCAGCCACAGCCGCGTCCGGATCAAGGCATAGAGGTGACGCCTCAAACCGGGCAGCGACCGGGGCTGTGCGTCCGTTGCGGCGGCAGTATCGGCGTCGTTCGTCATGGAATGGATCCCTTGTGCATGAGAAGGCATCAGGTACGCCGGAAGGGGAAATCCGCCATGATCTGGGTCAAGTCAGACCGGAGATATTCACGTCAGCCGCGCGTATCGGTCCAGATGATAGTCCATGTCACCGAACAAGGCTTCCAGCGCCAGCAACCGCTTCACGTAGTGGCCGATATTGAGATCGTCGGTGGTGCCCATGCCGCCGTGCATCTGGATGGCTTCCTTGCCGATCAGCCTGGCGGATTTGCCGATGTGGACCTTGATGGCCGATGCGGCCTTGCGGGCCTGCGTGCCACCGGATGCCACCGCGGCCGTGTTCTGGAGCAGCAGGGCGCGGGATTGTTCCAGGGCGACGAACATCTCCACCATGCGGTGCTGCAGGGCCTGGAACTTGCCCAGCGGGCTGCCGAACTGCTTGCGGGTCCTGGTGTAGGCGACAGTGTCCTGCAGCAGCACGTCCATGACGCCGATCGCTTCGGCGCAGGTCGCGACGATGGCCTCGTCGATCACGGTTTCCAGGGCGTCGATGTTGCTGGCCGGATCGCCCAGCATGGCCGAGGCGGAAACACTGACATTGTCGAAGGTGATGTCGGACGCGCGCAGCCGGTCGATGGTGGGATAGTCGCGCCGACCGATGCCCGGTGCATCGGCAGGGACCAGGAACAAGGCGATCCCCTGCCGGTCCCGTTCCGCGCCGGAGGCACGGGCGGATACCACCAGCAGGTCGGCGCTCGGCCCGTTCAGGACCATGACCTTCTCGCCACTGACCAGGAAGTCGTCGCCGTCCGGCGTGGCGGTGCAGCCCACGCAGGCCGGGTTGCCCCCTGCCCGGCGTTCGGTATGGGCCAGCGCGAGCTGGCACCGGCCGTCGATCACCGCCCCCAGCACCTCCGCCCGCTGTTCGGGGGTGCCGAGCAGTTCCACCAGCCGACCGGCAAGGATCAGGTTCTGGACCCAGGGTTCGGTGACCAGGCCCCGGCCCAGCGCCTCCGTCACCGTGGCCACATCGCGCAGGCTGCCACCGAAGCCGCCGCTTTCCTCGGCGAAGGGCACCGACAGCCAGCCGAGCTCGGCGAAGGTCTGCCAGTTGGCGGCGCTGTAACCCAGGTCCGACTCCGCCAGCCTGCGGCGGGTTTCGAACGGGTAATCCTGCGCGACGAAGCGGTCGACGCTGTCCTTCAGCATCTGCTGTTCTTCCGTCAGGGCAAAGGTCATGGCGGTCACAGTCCCAGCACGGCCTTGGCGACGATGCTGCGCTGCACCTCCGCCGAGCCGCCTGCAATTGTCGACGACCGGTCATCCAGCCAGGTCGCCATGGCGGTCAGGGCATGGTCCGGTACCAGCGCCTCGACATTGTTGCCCGGCACCAGCGCCTCCGGCTGCAGCGGCAGGCCAAGCAGGCCCACGGACTGAAGCCACAACGAATCCAGTTCCTGGCGCATGTCGGCACCGGCAATCTTCAGGACGGAAGCGGATGGACCGGGCGGCTGCCCCGCCAGGGTCGCCTCCCGCACCCGCATTTCCGTGGCGATGAAGGCATTGGTGTCGATCTCTGCCTCCGCGAGCCTGCGCCGGAACACGCGGTCGTCGATCAGCGGGCTGCCGTCGGCCGTCACCTCTGCCTCGGCCGAGCGCCTGATCTGCGCGAGGCGTTTCTTCAGCGGCGCGGTGTAGCTCATGCTGCGCTCGAACTCGAGCAGGTACTTGGCGACCGTCCAGCCGTCGTTCTCTGCCCCTACGCGGTTGGCCCGCGGCACGCGCACGTCATCGAAGAAGACCTGGCACTGCTCCTGTACCCCGTTCAGGTTCAGGATCGGCTCCACGGTGATGCCCGGCGTGTCCATTTCCAGCAGCAGGAAGGTGATGCCCTGCTGCGGTCGGCCCTCCGTCGATGTCCGGACCAGCGCGAACATATGCGTCGATTCATGGGCGTTGGACGTCCAGATCTTGCTGCCGTTGATGATGTAGTCGTCGCCGTCCGGCACGGCGGCGGTCTTCAGGCTGGCCAGGTCGGACCCGGAGCCGGGTTCCGAATAGCCCTGGCACCAGATGTGTTCGGCGGACAGCAGCCGCGGCAGGTAATGGTCCTGCTGTGCCCTGGTGCCATGCCCCATCAGCACCGGGCCGCACATGAACAACCCCTGCATGATGGTGGCCGGCGCACCTGCCCTGTCCTGTTCCTCCCGAAAGATCATCTGCTGCGTCGCATCCCAGCCCGGCCCACCGAATTCCACCGGCCAGTGCGGTGCAGCCCAGCCCTGTCCGTGCAGGACCTTCTGCCAGGCAACGGCGGTCGGCATGTGGGGGAACATGCTGGCAGTCAGGCGCGTTGCTTCGCGGATCTCAGGGGGCATGTTGGCGTCCAGAAAGGCACGAACCTCGGCCCGGAAGCTCTCGTAATCGACGGATGCAGCTTGTGTCATGGCGGGCTCCGAGGCCGGATTCTGATGCTTCCCCAAGTCTACAGACAGCGACGCCGCCTTTCCAATCCGGCATCT
>CAJYBQ010000155.1 GCA_913064755.1 uncultured Alphaproteobacteria bacterium | reverse complement strand
GTCGCACTCCGCGAACACCGCGTCGCGCCAGTCACCGGTCGGGACATCGCCTGTCAGGTAGGGGGCCAGGGACCGACCCTCCAGCCGCTGCCCGGGAATATCGCCCCCCAGCCGTTCGATGAACGTCGGGACCAGGTCGATAGCTTCCACCAGGTCATCCACCACCGTGCCCCGGCTGCCGTCGGCATCCGGGGAGGGATCGGCAATGATCAGCGGGATGCGCAGGACGTCCTCGAAGAACAGTTCCTTCTCCCCCAGGCCATGGTCGCCCAGGTAGTCGCCGTGGTCGCTTGTCACGACGATCAGCGTGTCGTCCAGCAGGCCGCGCCCGTCCATGAAGGCGAGCAGGCGACCGAGATGATCATCCACCTGCTCGATCAGGCCCATGTAGGCGGGGATCACCGTGTCGCGGCATTCATCCTCGCGGAAGGCGATGGATTCCGGGTGCTGGCGGAACGCGCCGAGCACGGGATGCTCCGGCCCCTCGCCCAGTCCCCGGTTTCCCGGCAGCACGTCGCCCGCGCCGTATCTCGCGTGATACGGATCGGGCGCGACATAGGGCCAGTGCGGCTTGATGTAGGACAGGTGCAGGCACCACGGCGTGTCCGCCGCATCGGTCATGAAATCCATCGCGCGGCGGGTCATGTAGGCGGTTTCGCTGTCATCCTCCCGCACCACGGCGGCATAGCGGGCATTGCGCATCAGCCAGCCGGACGGATCTTCCGAGTCGTCGCGGCGTACGGAATTGGCGATCTCGTGCCAGAGATTGGTGCCCTCGTAGCCCCGGTCACGCAGGTAGCGCTCGTAGGCGACATCCGGCACGTGAGGTGCCAGGCGATGCAGCCCGTCGTCGCGGTCGAAGGGTTCGAAGCCGCACTCCGCAAGGAACTGCCCCCGTCCGACGGCCGGGTCCAGGCCGAGCCGCCGGATGCCAGCTTCATCCGCCTTCATGTGGGTCTTGCCGGCCAGCGCGGTACGCAGGCCCAGCGGCCCCAGGTAGTCCCCCAGCGTCCACTCGTCGGTGCGCAGGGGGTAGTTGTTGTAGGTCGCGCCATGGCTGATGGCATAGCGCCCGGTATAGAACGACATGCGCGACGGGCCGCAGACCGCCGCCTGCACGAAACTGTTGGCGAAGCGGACCCCGCGCCGGGCCAGCCCGTCGATCACCGGCGTGCGGATGGTCGGATGACCGGTGCAGCCGAGGTAGTCATGGCGCAACTGGTCGGCCATGACGAAAAGGATGTTACGGGGTCGGGTCATGGGTCTGCCTGCCTTTCGTCCGGGCCGGTCATGGTCCGTGTCGCCGGGCTGAGAGCCGGGGCGTAACGGATGCGCCGACGTCTGCGCTTGCGATCACCCAGCGGGGTCACGGCAAAGACCTGCTTCGATGCCTCCACCATCACCAGCCCCGCGAAACCGGGCCAGACATGCGGGCCGACACGTTCGAACAGCCGGTTCGCGCGCAGCAGCGGCCGCCATGCGAACGGCGGGAAATGCAGCGCGGTCTGCGTCTGCTCCGGCAGGTACATGTTGGCGCGCAGCAGGCGCGAGAGCTGCCCCACCGTATAGGGATGCCCGTGGCCGAACGGGGTCTGTTCCGCGCGGGACCAGAGACCGCGCCGGTTCGGCACGATGAACAGGACACGCCCGGCACTGTCCAGCACGCGCCAGATCTCCCGCAGCAGCGGTCGCGCGGCCTCCGTCGTCTCCAGGGCGTGGACGACCACGATGCGATCCATGCTCTGGTCCGGCAGCGGAAGCTCCAGTTCGTCGCCCAGAAACACCCGGTTCGGACCTTCGCGCGGCCAGTGCTGGATACCCTGGTTGGCGGGCATTGCCGCCAGGACGCGTTCAGCGCGGCCCAGCAAGGGGCGCAGGAAGGGCGTGGCATAGCCCAGCCCCAGAACCTTCTGGCCGGTCACGTCGGGCCAGAACTGCGCCAGCGTCTGCCCCACGTGGCGGCGCACCAGGTTGCCGAGCGGGTCGGAATAGAACTGGCTCAGGTCTATGATGTCCGGGCGCCACATGAAATCCTGCTGTTCCCCTGAACTAGTCGGCGGCTGGCTTGTCGTCCGGATCATGCGGGCCACGGCGCAACATGTCGAGACTGGCCAGCACCGCGCCACCGGTAATCAGCAGGCAGGCAAGCCCGACCTGCCAGGTCGCCGCCGCTGCCCCTGCCGCGACCAGGACCAGCGTGGACAGCAGCGGCGCCAGGTAGGCCGCCGCACCCAGCACCCGCAGGTCGCCGTGCTTGGTCCCGATGTCCCAGAGGAAGAACGCGCCGCCGACGGGCCCAAGTCCCAGCCCCAGGATCGCCAGCCATTCCAGGCCGTCGGGCGTGACGGTCTGTTCCGTCGCCAGGTGCAGGATCAGCGCGCCGATCGCGGTCACGCCACAGAAACCGCCAACCGCGTCCGTCGGCACATGGGCGAAGCGACGGTTCAGCACCGAATAGCCGGACCAGATCAGGGCACAGGCGATGGCCGCGAGGTAGCCCGTGGCGAAAGCCGGGTCGAACTGCGCCCCGTGCCGTGCCACGATCAGGCTCGCCCCGGCAAAGCCCAGAACGGCGCCGACCACATGCATCGGCTTCAACCGCTGGCCGGGCAACAGGGCGGAGAACAGCACGATCAGCAGCGGCCAGAGATAGGCAATCAGGCTCGCCTCCACCACCGGTGCATTGCGCAGCGCGACGAAGTACATGGCGTGGTACCCGAACAGGCCCGTGACCCCGAGGATCCACGCCCACGGCGGCTGTCGCAGCCGACGCAGCGGGTTCTGCCCCCGGCGTATCCAGACCGCCAGCGCGATCAGGAACGCCACGGCAAAGCTCATTGCCGTGAGCTGCAGCGGCGGGACGGAGCCGGAGCCTGCCGTGAACAGCGCCAGCAATGCCCACAGCAGTACCGCGCCGATACCGACCAGGGTTGCGCGCCGCGTTTCTTGTCGCATGTATGCACTCAGTGGTTCGTGGGAAGATGATCGGATGCACCGCCCTCGCCACACTGGCCTTACAGGGAGTTCCACCTTGGGTGAACTGGTTTTCTTCCATACCGCGGAAAGCAACGTGGAGCTTTTCGAACGGGCGGCGCGGGACGCGAAGCTGCCGGGTGGACGCAGGCACGTCGTCCGGCCGGAACTGCTGCAATCCGCGCGCATCGCGGGCAGCCTGACCGATACCGTGCGCAGCAATGCCGAGAGCCAGATGGCCGAAGCGCTGGGCGATGCCGTGCGGCTGATCTGCACCTGCTCGACCATCGGCCCCGCCGCCGATGCCCTGGCCAGCATGGGCCAACCGGTCATTCGCGTGGATCGCGCCCTGGCCGAACAGGCCGTCACCAAGGGTCCGCGCATTGCCGTGCTGGTGACGCTGAAGACCACCATAGAGCCGACGCGCGACCTGTTCATGAACGTGGCGGAGAAACTGGACCGCCACATCATGCTCGACATGATCTTCGTCGAAGGCGCCAGCGACCTTTTCGCGGATGGCAACCTGGCCGACTACAACAGGGCCATCGCCAGCGCGGTGGACGCGACCCCGGTGGGCTATGACGCGATCGCGCTGGGGCAGGCATCCATGGCACCGGCCGCGGCGAAGACCAGCAAGCCTGCAATGACCAGTCCGGACGCGTCCATGCGCGCGCTGGCGGTTGAAATGGGCGGCTGAACACGCTTCATTCCGTCGTGGTGCGGCGTCCGGCAGGCACGACGCGGTTGGCGCCGCCGGACTGGCATCATCCGGACGGGCATCATATTGTCGGTCGACTGCATCGAGGCCCTGGGGAGGGGCGAAGAAAATGGATCTGGCATTCTCGCCGGCCGAACAGGCATTCCGGGAAGAGGTCAGGGCGTTCCTGGACGCCGAACTGCCCGACGACCTGCGCGACAAGGTTCGGCACAGAAGGGAGTTGCAGCGGGAGGACTACCTCCGCTGGCAGCGTATCCTGCACGCCCGGGGCTGGATCGCCGGATCCTGGCCGAAGGAGCACGGCGGCTGTGAATGGACCCCGGCCCAGCGCCACATATTCGACGAGGAATCTCACGCCGCCGACGCCCCGCCGCTGCTGCCCTTCGGCCTGCAGATGGTCGGGCCGGTGATCTACACGTTCGGGCGCCCGGATCAGAAGGAATATTTCCTGCCCCGGCTGCTGTCCGGCGAACACTGGTGGTGCCAGGGCTATTCGGAGCCGGGTTCGGGGTCCGACCTGGCCAGCCTGCAGACCGCCGCCGTGCGCGACGGCGATGATTACGTCATCAACGGCCAGAAGATCTGGACCTCGCTGGCGCATCACGCGGACTGGATATTCTGCCTGGTGCGCACCCGCAAGGAGGGCAAGCACCAGGAAGGCATCAGCTTCCTGCTGATCGACATGAAGACGCCGGGCATCACCGTGCGCCCGCTGGTCCTGATGGACCAGGGGCACCACGTGAACGAGGTATTCTT
Organism: uncultured Alphaproteobacteria bacterium; assembly: GCA_913064755.1. Taxonomy (GTDB): domain Bacteria; phylum Pseudomonadota; class Alphaproteobacteria; order Minwuiales; family Minwuiaceae; genus Minwuia. The sequence continues at coordinate 2,960 of CAJYBQ010000155.1, read as the reverse complement.
CGAGAATGTCCGCGTCCCCGTCGCCAACCGCATCGGCGAAGAGAACAAGGGCTGGACCTACGCCAAGTTCCTGCTGGGCAACGAACGCGCCGGAATCGCTGAGGTCGCCTGGAACAAGAAGCTGCTGCAACGGCTGAAGGAAATGGCCGCGGACACGCCGGCGAGCGGCGACAGGCTGCTCGACGACGCCCTGTTTTCGCGCAAGGTTGCAGAGACCGAAGTGAAGCTGACGGCGCTGGAGTATTGCAATCTGCGTATCCTCGCCGCTATGCAGGAGGGATCGCCCCCCGGTGGGGAGGCAAGTATGCTGAAACTGCTGGGGTCGGAGGTCACGCAAGCGATCACCGAACTGACGGTCGAGGCACTCGGTTATTACGCCGCCCCTTACGAGATGGCGGATCATGCGCCGGGCAGCAATTGGTCCCCGGTGGGACCGGAAGCGGCCGAAGGCGTGATGGGGCAGCACCTGTTCATGCGGGCGATCACGATCGCCGGTGGATCGAGTGAGGTTCAGAAGAACATCATCGCGAAGATGGTGTTAGGATTATAAGCGGATGCCGCGCAGGCGGTATTCCGGGATCATGTGGCGGGGAGGAAACAGGGCCCGATGGATTTCAACCTTTCGGAAGAACAGCAACTGCTGAAAGACAGTGTCGACCGGTTCATTCTGGACGACTACGACTTCGAGAAGCGGCGCAAGACGTCCAGCACCGACGACGGCTTCAGCCGTGACAACTGGAAGACCTTCGCCGAACTCGGCTGGCTGGCCGTGGGCCTGCCGGAAGAATACGGCGGCTTCGGCGGCCCGATCGAGACCATGATCGTCATGGAAGCCATCGGCCGCGGCCTCGTCACCGAACCCTACCTGCCGACAGTCGTGCTCGGCGCCGGCCTGGTCGTGGAAGCCGGCACGGAAGAGCAGAAGACCGAGATCCTCGGCGCGGTTGCCGAGGGCAACTGCATGCTGGCCTTCGGCTATGCGGAACCGACTTCCCGCTTCAACCTTGCCGACGTCACCACGAAGGCGGAAGAGCAGGGCGGCGGTTACGTCCTGAACGGCCACAAGTCGGTCGTCTACGGTGCGCCTTCCGCTGACAGGATCATCGTCTCCGCCCGTACCTCGGGTGGTGTGCGTGACCGCGACGGCATCTCCCTGTTCATCGTCGACAACAATGCCAAGGGCGTCAGCCGCCGCGACTATCCCACCGCCGACGGCCTGCGCGCCTCCGAAGTGATGCTCGAGAACGTCGAGGTCGGTGCCGACGCCATGCTGGGCGCGGAAGGTGCCGCCCTGCCGGTGATCGAGAAGGTGGTGGACCGGGGCATTGCCGCGCTCTGCTCCGAAGCCGTCGGCTGCATGGAGATGCTGAAGGACGAGACCAACGAGTATCTCAAGACCCGCAAGCAGTTCGGTGTCCCCATCGGCAAGTTCCAGGTGCTGCAGCATCGCATGGTCGATTGCTTCATCGAACTCGAACAGTCCCGCTCCATGACCTACATGGTCACGCTGAAGCTGGACGAAGACGAGAAGGAACGTCGCAAGGCCGCGTCGTCCGCCAAGGCACAGATCGGCAAGGGCGGCGTCTTCATCGGCGCCCAGTCCGTGCAGATGCACGGCGGCATGGGCATGACGGACGAACTGAAGATCAGCCACTACTACAAGCGGCTGATGCAGATCGACACCATGTTCGGCAACCGCGACTGGCACCTGAAGCAGTTTGCTGCGCTGACGCAGTAAGGCACCTTCGGACTGCCCGACAGATCATCCCGGCCAGGCCCTGCCTGCGCCGGGATTTTCTTTTCCAGGGAGGGATCGCTGCAATGAAACACCTCGTCTTCGGCCTGTTCCTCTTCGCATTCCTGCAGGCCGAACCGGCCAGTGCATCATCGCTGCAGGCCGGCGATGCCGCGCGACTCGGCTTCGACCCTGCCGGGCTTTCCGCCCTCGACGCCCGGCTGCAGGCGGAGATCGACCGCGGGGGCTTTCCCGGTGCGGTCCTGCTGATCGCCCGCGAGGGCCGCATCGCCCACCTGAGCACCCTGGGCCGCCGCACGCCGGATGGCGCGCCGATGGGTGCAGACAGCCTGTTCCGCATCTATTCCATGACCAAGCCGATCGTCTCGGTCGCGGCCCTGGCGCTGGTGGAGCAGGGCAAGCTGGACCTCGACCAGCCGCTCGGCGACCTGATCCCGGCCTATGCCACCACCCGTGTCGCGACCGGTGCCCTGGACGCCAACGGCGCGCCGGAGACCGTGGCCGCCGACCGCCCCATCACCATTCGCGACCTGATGCGGCACACATCCGGCCTGACCTACGGGTTCTTCGGCCAGGGCGTGGTGCGCGAAGCCTATCGCAAGGCCGCGGCCGACAGCGCCGGGCTTTCGAACGTGGCGGCAGCCAGCCACCTGGCCAGCCTGCCGCTGGAACATCAGCCGGGCACGACCTGGGAATACAGCCGCGCCACGGACGTGCTGGGTGCCGTCATCGAGATCGCGGCCGGGGCGCCGCTGGCGGATGTTCTCGACGCCCTGGTCTTCACCCCCCTCGGCATGGACGACACGGTCTTCACCGTTTCCGACCCAGCGGAGCATCCGCGCATCGCGGAGCCCTATCCCGACGACAGGATCGGACGCCATCCCCTCTTCGACCCGCGGGAGGAACGCGCGCAGAAGTCCGGCGGTGGCGGGCTGATGTCCACGGTGCATGACTACGCCCGGTTCACGCAGATGCTGCTGAACGGCGGGGAACTGGACGGCGTTCGGGTACTGCAGGCCGATACGGATGCGACGATGACCCGCCACCATACGCCCCCAGACAGACTGAAACACGTCCAACTCTATGTTCCTGCACTTGGCTAAGTAGTCGGACTGGTATGCGCGCCGCGTTATGCGGACATCACGGCAGTTCCCGCCAGCCCTCGCCGGTGCCCGCTTATGTGTCTCGCGGCCCCCGCCTCGTG